>PBCC01000052.1 GCA_002716825.1 Halobacteriovorax sp.
AAGCTTTGAAAGCGGTAACTTCGACTTCTCACTTCTTAACGCTCACGTGATCTACACTTCATCAAAAGATGAAGAGCTTATGCGCTTTATTTCAAATATCGCTTTTGGCATTGATGATTATTCACAGGTTGGAACAGGTGTTACTAAAGAGACTTATGCGCGCTTTGCCGAAGTTAAGCTAGCACTTGAAATGCTTGATCTTTTGGCCGACAGATATAGTGAGCAAGATTTAATTTTTGCCGCTGACATGAATCTTGAAAGCAAGATTAGTTACTTTGAAGTCTTGATGAAGCAGTTTTCACGCTTTGACCTTGTTGGCGAGATGGCCACCAGCTTAACGCCTTATAGATATGGCCGTGGCGATGTTGAAACCAATGGCTTCTCAAGTAACTATGATCACTTCATTCTAAACAATGAAGCCAACGCTCCATGTGCTAGAGATGCGAAGGGTAAAGTTCACGTGACTCGCCAGAGCTATTTTGAAAACCACGTCGATGAATGGATGAAGAAATACTATGTCGCTAGAGAAGAAACTGGCGATCCCGCTAATCCATATCAGTTCTCAAAAGCTGGCGAAGAGCTGATGAAAGAGCGTATTCAAGAACACCGCGAGATGCTTGAACAAACCATGACTGTAGTTGATGGTACGATCGTTGCCCAATACGACGATGTTGATCGCGAAGTTGAAATTTTCAAAAGAAGAATCTTTGAAGAACAGCTAAGTGATCAGACTTATTATAAGTTCTACCGTGAACTCATCTCTGATCACTTTCCTATCAGTATTAGCTGCAAAAACTAATTACATAATCTTTGGAAAAAGTGCACTTGGCTCTGACAGAGTGTAGCTTGTCTCGCCAAATTTAATGGTGTCGAAACTACTGGCTTGCACTCCTAGAGAGGCGAGTGTTGCCGGACCAGTATGTGGCAAAAATGGCGAGATTAAACACGCTAGACCATGAATGGCATACAGGCAGTTGTAAACAACCGGCTTAAGCGCTTCAGGATCATTTTTAAGCTTCCATGGCTCGCTATCATTTACATACTGGTTGGCTTTATTCACATACTCCCAAAGAGCATCTAGTGCACGATTATGCTCACGCTTATCCATGGCCGTTTTCATGCGCTCAAACACATCGCCGAAATCAAATTGCTTCTCAATACCAGCACCTTCAATCTCAGCAGGTAAGTGCTTGAGTGAGAGCTTCACGACACGCATGATGAGGTTGCCGTAATCATTTCCAAGTTCGTTATTGTGTTTATCAATCAACTCTTGTTCGGAGAAACTTCCGTCACTTTGGGCCGAGATGGCGCGCAGAAGATAATACCTAAAAGTATCGAGTGGATACTTTGAAAGCATATCTGAAGGATCAACACCGTTACCAAGGGATTTGGACATCTTTCTACCGTCTTCGGCCAAGATCATGCCGTGGACATAAACCTGTTTTGGCAGAGGAAGATCGAGGGCGTTTAGCATGCAAGGCCAAATCACGCAGTGAAACCAAATGATATCTTTACCAATAACGTGAACATCGGCAGGCCAAAACTCGCGCTGCTTTTCATCAAGTGCGGAGTAGTAATTAATGAGCGCATCAAACCATGTATACATGATGAACTTTTCATTACCCGGAACAGGAATACCCCAGGCGTCTTTATTGGGGCGAGAGATGGCTAGGTCTCTCAAGGGCTCAGCCTCTAGGCGCTTTAAAACTTCGTTGTAGGAGTTTTTTGGAACCACAAATTGTGGATTTGATCGAAGAAACTTTAAAATAAAGTCTTCGTACTTAGACATCTTAAAAAAGAATCCTTCTTCTTCTTTAAGCGCTAGTTCTGATTTGTGGTCGGGACAGATACCGTCAGGTGCTTGCAGTTCCGTGTAAAAACTCTCACAGGCCAAACAATATTTTCCAGAGTAGCTACCAAAATAAATATCACCTTTAGCTTCAAGCTTGCGCCAAAAATCAGAGGCCACATCGGCATGTCTTTTTTCAGTCGTTCTAATAAAGTCGTCGTGGGAGAGATTGAGTTTTTGGCAAAGTTCTCTAAAGCCGGCGACTTGAGCATCAACATATTCTTTTGTTGGTGTGCCGGACTTTTGCGCCGACTCAACCAGTTTTTGTCCGTTTTCATCTGTGCCAGTTAAAAAATGGGTTTCGTGACCTAGCAAGCGGTTCCACCTGGCATAGCAATCCGTCACAACTTTTTCATAGGCGTGACCCATATGAGGCGTTCCATTGGGGTAATCGATTGCAGTAGTGATATAGAATTTTTTGGCCACGAGGCTACTCCAGGGACAATTAAATATTGGATTTATAGCATGAGCTTAGCGATTAGCCCATAGAAGGCGCATTTTCCACCACAGATTGAGTCGGTGCGAAACAACAACGCCAAGGATGTCTTTGCGATGAACCGGATAGTCATCTCGACGAGAGGGAATTCCCCGTGTGGTTACGAGGTCTTGATCGCCTTGGTTCATGACTTGATTAACATGCCAGACATAGTGGCAAATGAGCTCGCGTTCGCCCTTAAACAAGATTATATCAAAGCGCTGAAGAGCCTCCGTAATAGGCTTCACTTCGATTTGATCTCCCTTCTCAATAATTGGGGACATACTTTTTGAAATGATTGTAGCGCTTAGTGAGCCAAATTTTTGGAGCGCCATTTGCGAGCGTATGAATATAGCTTGTAGCGCAGCGGGTTCAGCCATTGGCTAACTCGTCTCGAAGCCACTTATAAAAGCAACCAAAGGTAGGATTTTCA
The DNA here is from genome assembly GCA_002716825.1 of Halobacteriovorax sp. Classification (GTDB taxonomy): domain Bacteria; phylum Bdellovibrionota; class Bacteriovoracia; order Bacteriovoracales; family Bacteriovoracaceae; genus UBA4207. The sequence continues at coordinate 2,758 of PBCC01000052.1, forward strand.
GAGTAGGGCGGAACCCAATAGGATTTGATCTTTTTTTCATGCTCATCTAAATGGGTCAGTGTTTCGATGGCCTTGTCGTAAAGATCGGTTCGAACATCTTTTCTTGGACCAAAAACTCGTATGGCATGAAGAGGGGATTGCTTAAATATTTCGGCGCCTGTTCTTTCAACCGGCTTATAGAGGTGGGAGGCTCCCAGACTAAGAAGTTTGTGTTGTAAAAAACTATCGCCAATAACCATGGCGGACTCTTGAGCTTCAAAGAAGCTCCAGTTTGAAAAGTCCTTGATTCGACTAAAGTCGCTCTCATTGATCAACGTCGCTTTCGGCATTACCTTGTGAACCACTTTTGGAATATCAAAGGCGGGATGAACTGCGTCTGATTCAACTTGATAGAATTGATTTTCTCTTAGCAGCATCATGATATGAAAATCACTCTCTTTTATCTTGGGGAAATCCTTCTTAATTTGAAGAAGGGTCTTTTCAATATACTCGGGAGAGCTAAAAGCGCCGTTGACGACGGTATAGATAAGAACTTTGTCAGTCTTTTTCGATCTTGTATCAGTCGAGATAAGATCAAAATAAAGCGATTCTCTTTGCATATAATCAGGTAGCAAGGCCTGAAGCTTAGGATTGAGAATTAATGTTGTCTTTAGTCCTAAAAACTTTAGATTAACCAGCCCATCGAGCAAGGGAAGCGCACCATCGCGAACGAGCCAACAAGGGTGAATATTGAGCAGCTCAGGAGTTTTAGGTTCATAACTAAAGCAAGGGTTCAAAGCAGAGTAATAATCTTTAGAAAGTGGATCTGTCGCCCAAGTCAGATGGAGCTTAGCGTAGTCGCAATCACTCTTTTTAAAACCGCTTAAGTAGATTTGTTCTGAAATTCGCTGACGAGTTGTCGCGTTTAATTCATTTTTGAGTTGGGCGGAAGTATGGGGCATAGATATCCTCGTAAAATGAATTATAGGCTAGAGGTAGGCGAGAATGACCAAAGGGACTGTAGGGATTGCTCTTAAATAGAGCAGACATTGTCATCAGCTTATTGCTAAATCCTTTGAAGTCACAACTCCCTTTGAGAATAATATTCTCAATGATTTTACAGCCGGCAGCTATCGAAAACTTCTCAGTATAGACATCGTGAATTTGTTTTCGAACTTCATCATTTTGGATTCCAGCTTGTTCGTTTCTTTTAAGTAAATCGATAAATAACTTTAGGTCATAAGTTAGTCTATGATTCGTAAACTCAACGGGAACTAACTCACAGAACTCACGATCAATCGCAAATGAACCGTAGCCGGCCCAGTCAGTCAGAATTGCTCTAGAACCACAAAGAAGAGATTCAATTGGTGACATGCCGTAGTCTTCGTCATTGTGTAGGCTAAGACTGACAAATGTATCTCCGGCCATGTAATAACTCACAAGCTCTTCTGGATCAAGGCTACCAATATAGTGAACGCGCGCTTTAAGATTTTCAGGAAGGTTGCTAAGAAGCTGATAAATATTTGATTGATACTCATTGCTCGATAAGTATTGCCCAAGATAGGGAACGCCAAGGTGATCAAAGCCGCCTGCGAAAATAAGTAGAGGCGGTTTCTTTGAGTCTTTGAAGGCGCTAACAAAGCCGCGGATTAAATCCACCGTTCTTTTTTGCGGTGAAAGTCGACCGGTATAGAGAAAAACATGTTCGTCATCTTTGATGCCAAGATCTTTTCGCGCTTGCTTTCTCTGTTTAGGGTCAAAATAAAAGCGCTCAGTATCGACGGGAAAGGGGCAGTAGAAAACATTATCTGGGTTTTCCATGAAACTGGAAATCAGCTCAACTTGTTTGTTCGAGGCCGCGATGAACTGGCATTTGCTATTGGGAATCATATGACCAACGCTAAGCCAGTCAGTTGTGAACAAAGTGAAATCGCCATAGACATGAAAGACGTAGCGAACCGTGGCCTTGGCCAGATCTTTAAAATGATTTAAAAAAGCCAATGGATGCGGTTGGTGATCCATGAATACTACAATATCGGGAGACCAAGCAGCCGTTCGCTTTACTTCATCGAGAAGCTCAAGCTCACTTTGATCATTATGATAATTGAAGTACTCAAGCTCAATTGAGCCTTTGGATTGATCCCTAATATGGCGATAGCATTTGTCGATATTGGGAGTAATAATACGACAACTCTGCCAGATAGAGGGATTAGTGGCGACGACGATGGCAATCTTTGTTTTACTCATAATTTGTCTCAATATCTTAACATGAACTAGACGAATGGTGACTCAAGATTTACTTCGTGGAAAGATACTCCTATGTCGAAATCACCGCCAAAGAATAAATTCATGCGCTCGGCCAAATTGCTCTCTGCCGCTGGTAAATTTGCCGTGGGAGAAGTCTCTAGGCGCTATAAATCAGAGTATTCCTCTAGAGTAAATGACGCTGTTATCGCCAGGGCGGTGAAGTTGGTGCAAAGCCTCGACCATTTGAAGGGTTTTCCGCTAAAGCTTGGGCAACTGCTCAGTCTCGATACCACAGGAATTTTGCCCGATGAAATTCGACAAGTTTTCATCAAACTACAAAGCAATGCTACGCCAGTGGATCACGAGCTGATGAAATCGGTGTTTGAAAAAGAGTTGGCTCAGCAAGCTCATCAACTACAAGTCGATTGGAATTCTATTGCCAGCGCTAGTCTTGGACAGGTCTATCTCGCTAAAGATCAAAATCAAGAAAAACTTGTTCTTAAGATCCAATACCCCGGTATCGAGTCTTCACTCGAAGGCGATATGTTCATTATTAAAAAACTTACCCCAATGCTAACTGCTCTGAGTGGTAAGCAGATTGACCTGGACGGAGTTTTTTCTGAGCTTAAAGAAATGTTTGAAAAAGAAGTGGATTATCGCAATGAAGCGCGGATGATTGAGAAGTTTTCAAACCTGATTCGAGAAGAAGATACTTGGCGCTCGCCTAGGCTTCGCCGTGAATTTTGCAGTGATCATATTATCGCCATGGAGTATCTTGAAGGGATTTCAATTCAAACATGGATTCATGAGAATCCAAGTAAAGTGCAAAAACTTGAAATTGCTAAAACTTGTATTGATCTTTTTTGTTGTGAATTATTTGAGTGGAATTTGGTCCAAACTGATCCCAACTTCGCTAACTTTCTGATTTGTCCCGATGGAAAACTGGGCCTGTTGGACTTTGGGGCTACTCAGGAGTTTGACCATCAATTTGTCGAAAAATATCGTGCCCTCTTAATTGCACTTAGAAACTCTAGCCCTCGCGAAGTTCTCAGGCTTTCTGAAGAGTTTGATTTGATTGACCCAAGAGAAAGTGAGCTGGCCCAGCAAAGTTATCTTAAAATGGTGGAGATTTCCGTTCGACCGTTTGTGCAAAAAGGAGAGTTTTACTTTCGTGATGATGAATATCTAGAGCTGACAAAAAAGTCTTCTTGGGATTTTATTAAACACGCCAAGTATTCACCTCCGCCGCGGCATCTATTATTCCTCCACCGAAAACTAGGTGGTCTGTATAATCTGCTTCATCAAATGGATATAAAGTTGGATCTAGATACTTTTTGGCAGCGCTGGATCGATAAAAACTAGAGTTCTTTGGTAATGGCCTTACTGACTCTATTCCAAATACCATCCCAATGTTCACCGACTTGTTCTTTGCGCTTAACGAGTAAGATCGCTTCGACTTCAGGGGTGCAAGCTTGTCGCATCAGTTGATAAATAGGCGTGCCTGCTAATTCGGGCTTTGCAGAGAGAGAAATGATATTAAACTTAAGCTCTTTAAGTTCGCTCGGACTTTCATTTCCCAAACTCAGGTACATTGGAATATCTGGCATATAGTGATGTTTTAGTGCTCCGGGAGAAACCGGGCTTTGGACAATTGAGACGTTGAGCTGGCCGACTTTCTCTAATTGCGACTTGGTAATAGAACCCGGTCTATAGATCTCCAGGCGATCATCGAAAACCCCAACGACAGTTGATTCAATTCCCACTTGGCAAGCACCGCCATCGAGAGTGAAGACGGTGTTTTCAAACTCTGAGTCCACGTGCGCTTTAGTGGTTGGACTTGTTTTTCCGAATCGATTCGCGCTTGGCGCCGCCAAGGGACCTGTAGCGCGAATGAGTTCTAGGGCGAGAGGGTGATTGGGACAGCGAATACCGACACTGGTTAATCCAGAAGTGATTTTTTCTGAAATATGTGAAGCCTTAGGAAGGATTAAGGTGAGTGGGCCAGGCCAAAATGCTTCCGCTAACTTCTGCGCAGTTTCACTCCAATAGGAAGTGCAATTTTTAGCTTGATCGATTGATGATACGTGAACAATGAGTGGATCAAAATCTGGACGTTGTTTTGTGGTAAAGATTTTTGAAATGGCTTCACTCAGATCAATCTTTGCGGCCAAGCCATACACGGTTTCAGTCGGCATGCCGACAACCTGAGCGGAGTTAAGCAGGGCAATAGCTTTTTGCAATTCAGCGGAGTTCATAAGCTATGCATATCTCAGGGTTTTGCAAGGTGTCTACTTCTTAGCCAAACAAACCCATCAAAATAATAATGCACTAGGCTCGGTGTGATTAAAGCAGCGATGGCCAGGCTAAAAGGAATATTGGCTGAGTATTGCTTTGAAGGCAGTATATCGACCCAAGTTTCTAGAAACCAGATCTCAAAGCCACCAAAGACTATGCATGGGAGTGCGATGGCCAACACTCGTTTGGTGCGTGAGAGAGTAAAGCTTTGCTTAACTTCCTGGTAGCTAAGCTGGATATAGGAGCAAGCATGATAGGCAAAAAGTGGTAAGAAACTTAAATAAAAATTCTCAACAATGAGAAAGCAAAAAGTGTAGAGGCAGCTCGGCGCAATTATTGTCGTGAGTACTGGCACGGGAAAGGGCTTAGATTTAAGTTGGTAGATAAAAGACATTATCAGCATGATTAGGATTGCCCAAACAACCATGAGGCCCGTACTTGATGGGATAAAGAAAATTTCGGTATCGGCGAAGAAGGGTTGATAGTTTGGAATACTCCTAAAGTGATAGCCAATAAACGGGAGCAAGGAGAGAAGCCAAACATAAGGCATAAGCTTTTTGGAATCAAACTGATTAAGCCGACATGAAACTTTATAAATCCCAATGACCTGAATAATATGGTGAAGCGCACTTAAATAAATGAGGGCACGCCAAAAATATCCGACACCGGAAAAACACCAAGAAAAAATAGAGATAAAGAAAACAATCGCCATCATCATTAAAGAAGCTCGAGTCGGAGCACTTTCTTTATTAAGACAGAAGTATCTGGGAATTGAGGCATAGGTGTGGGCGCTCTCTAACGCCACCATGACAAAGAGAACGAGCAAAGCTTGCGTCGGCGTATTACTCCAGCTGGCAAATGATAAAATAATTGCCAGAGCAAGTGAGTAGAATCCTGTTAATTCTTTAAAACTGCTTCCCAATATCCACATGGGAAAATTCTAGCACGGCTTTAGAATTTCAGGTTGGCGGTTTGGGCTTTTTTTCCAAGGTTTGGAGATTTTTCGTAGAAATCAACGGCGGGAAGTTCAATATTGGTAATATGGTTTTGTATGAGATCAATACTAATATTGACCGGGTGTTCTTGATTGACGCCCTCAAATGCAATTTTTGAAAAATTAAAGAGCTTGAGACAGGCGTGATCATCCATTGAAAATTGGGCCACGCGGATTCTGTATTGGTTCTTATATTCAATGCGACTACGGGATTCGCCGTACCATGGATTAAAACTACAGATAAGCTCATGGGCCCGACCATCACTGGTGTACAGTTTAATGACATCAAGGCTGTCCCACTCGACGCGGTTAAAGCTCAAATCGATCGCTTTTGGAATATTGGCCAAGACTGTCACCTTGGTGTTTTGCGCGCGACCCATGGCCGGTACAAGGGCGCAAAGAGCAAGAAAGAGAAGGATGAGTGGCTTTGTCATGGGGTTACCTCTTAAGCCTAGAATCGCTGCAAATCTTGCTAATGGGAAGATGGGCGTGAGAAACTTAACAGAAGCTGACAAAAAACAAACAAAGAACAAGGAAGACGTCTATGTTTAAAGAATTTAAGCAATTTGCCATGCGCGGTAATGTTCTCGATTTAGCAGTCGGTATGATTATCGGTGCGGCTTTTACTTCGATTGTTAAAGGTGTGGTCGATCATCTTTTGTCACCGGTGTTGGGTTTGATTACCGGAGGGGTTAACTTAACCAATATGAAAATAATTCTAAGCGGTGAAGGTGAGAGCGCTGTGGTGATGAATATTGGACTCTTCTTCCAATCGGTCGTGAATTTCGTTCTCGTCGCCTTTGCCGTTTTCTTGTTGGTAAAGGCGATCAAGTCGTTTGAGAAAAAAGAAGAAGCGAAGCCAAGTGCGCCGGTCGCTCCCCCTAAGTCGGAAGTTCTTCTAGAAGAAATCAGAGATCTTCTAAAAAAATAATCTATTCGATATGGCCTACGGCGCGCCAGACAGCTGTGCGAAGTAGGTCGCTGGCGATGACGCCAAGATTGGCCACATCAAACTTTTCAGGCTTTTCCATCTCGCGCGTTGAAACGGCGAAAAGCACATCGCCATCCCACGGTGTGTGGAAAGGATCAATCACCTTGGCCATTGAGGTATGGGCCATAATAGCTAAGCGCTTAAGCGCCAAGCGATCAAACTTCACGTTGGTGATAACGGCCGTGATGGTCGTGTTGCCTTTGATAGGCGTGCTTTCGATCTTTTCTTTGACACGCTCAAGGATATTGATGCGCTCGCCAGTCTTCTCATCGAGACTGCCTTTAATGATGTCGCCCTTTTCATCGAGAACGTTGCCTACAGCATTGACCACGGTGATAACCAGAACTTTGATACCATTTTTTTCAAAATAGGCTGCGCCCTGTCCGGACTTTTCAGGTTTAAGTTCATCAAACCATTTGCCCACACTGACATGAGTTCCACCGCCAACGCGACCATAAGGAACCTTGTTCTTAACACGCGCTTTGAAAGCTTTCGCCCCTAACTCGCGGTCGGGATAAACAGAAGTATCGCGCCCAGTGAAGTCGTAGACGATAGCGGCCGGAACAGCTGGGATCGTATCGAATTTAACTTTGCCACCACGAAGTTTTAAAATTTCCGCCGCCACACCATCAGCAGCTTCAAGTCCAAAGGTAGAGCCACCGGATAAAGCGATAGCATCGAGCCAGCCCCAAGTATTGGTTTCATCAACTGATGAACCTTCTCGAACTGCAACGGCGCCGCCGCGAGAGTCCATGGCGCCGATGGCACCTTTTGGAAAGTGAATCACTGTCGTTCCAGTTGGTCCGGCCGGATTTGTGGCAACACCAACTTCTAAGTTTTCAAAATTTGTTGTGAGCATAGTCTTTTCCGCGGATAAAGCGCATGAACACGCTAGTGCCACGAAAAGGCAGATTTCCAAACGCATGGAAAAGCCTCCCGGGTTGGTTAAAAAGTTGTCTTTTCATACCGGCCCGGGCGAGTTTCGTCACGCGTTAGTTGAGTTAGTGGGTATCGAAATCCCAATTGAAGGTCTGGCCACCGCTGACCTTTTGAGTGGCATTCTCCATACTGTCGTTGGTGAAGTAAAAGACGAAGGGAATTCGTTCACGCGGCGCATAGTTTGCCAACCACGATGTCCACCAACCTGGATTAGTGTGAATATTATGAGATCTCGGCGCCCCGGCCAGATCATGAATCGCTTCGCCGCCGTCACCAATCGGTGCGGTACACAGCCAGCTTGTGCAGTTATGACTTTCAGAAGCTGATGTCGGACGGTTATTACTTAACGAATTTCTGGTATTGCCAGTGACGCCTTGATAACCCGAATCACCTAAAAGCTTGTCGCCATCGTTCACGCCGTTATCGACATACTTTCTTAGACGTAAGAACTCATCCGACTCAAGTTCAATGAATGTCTCAAGTCTATCGGAGCCAGGAAGCGGGTAAGGATCAAAATCAACATTTCTATCGAAGAAGAAGTTATAAGATTTATCACCAACGCGAGTATAGAGATGTCCACCACCTGATGACATAGGGAATGAAACAGTATTTTCTGAAGTAGCGGCAAAGTAATCGTCAAAGAAAGCTTTTTTCTCAGATTCACTCATGTCTTTGAAGCTCACAATATAAACATCGCGACGACCACCAGGTTGATCATTAAATTTAAATTTAATCTGATCAACTTTCTTTAAAATACTGGGGTACTTCGCTTGAAGTTGGGCCATTCGTTCATTAATTGGTCCACTCCAAACTTTAGCCGGGAAGGCTTCTTTAAGCGGTCCAGAGTTTAGCGAGATTTCTTTAACCAAAGATTCATTTTGAGCTCCGCGCTCAGCTGCAAAGATAACGTTTTCTTCGTAGTCCTCAAATGCTTTGGCAATCTTTGATTTATTAGCAAACTCGGCCAGGGCACCTTGAATCTCTGCCTTGGCGTGCTCATCATCGAGGTCGCCACTTTTCATTCTGGCGACGATATCACTGAGTTTTGCTTTATAGGCACTTTGAGCTTCTTCGACTTGATCAGCTATACTCGTGGCTTTAATCGCTTCAAGGTGTTCGCCCCAATCTCTAAGTGGATAGGCAAAGTTTTTGTAAACATCGAGAGCTTTCTTTTCACTGGCCGAGTACTCATATTGAGCATTGGCCTTATTTGGAAAAATACGTTTGAGCTCGTCGCGAACATCCTTCGGGAGTTTTAAGAAATCGTTATCCAGATGAAAGCTCTTAAGATTGGCAAGCTCATCAAATCCGGCTGTTCCATGTTGCATGAAAAACAACGAGCGAAGCAGGCGATCGGACAGGAGAGTAAAGTTCTTATGGGCATCTCGCACTTCAAGCACAACGCGATCAGCGCCCAAAATATCAGGACGATAAACAGTACCGCCGGTATATTTGAATGAACTCTCAAGCCCTGATATGACTTCAAGAGAGGCATCATCAAGTTTTTCACCTTTAGCATTCGCACGCAGCATGGAATTGAGTTGGCGTTGCTTAACCGAAGTCATGGGGCCAAGAAATGGATGTTCAAAGTTTCTAGCAACTAGTCTATTGGGGTCTTGTTGATAGCGCAGATATCCAGCATTTAGCTTTTGTAAAATGTCATACTCTGAATAGAAGTTGAAAAGACCGATCTTCTCTTTAACTGACTGTGCTTGTGCGACTCCTGCAGCATCGCCAAAAAAACTCTCGGGTGGCGCAGAAATCGTCGCCTGCATTGAACCTTCGCCAAAACGCGAATTTAATTTCTTAATGGCGCGGTACCAATCTTCGTAGCTATCAAACGGTTCTAAAACAAATTCGAGATTGCCGGTGTCATCTTGGATCAGAGCATCGGGCAAGAATTTTAAAGTCGCTTGATCTTTGAGCTTGATTAAGCCGCCTGGCTTTCTTGGCTCTGGGAAAAGTTCCTTTATATTGGCTCGAACCCAATCAGCTCGCTCTTTAACGGGCAATGAAAACCAACGACTTTTACTCATGCCGTGACCAGGTTTGGGCCCGTAGATGGTTACGATTTTATCAATTTCTGAAAGTGTGTATTCGGATTCAAATCCAAACTGAAGATGCTTGCCTTCAGAAACAGCAATATCATCAAAACCAAAGGCGCCGCGTACGACTCGCTTCGTTCCACTGACGTTAACTTCAGATAAATTCTCAATCAGCTCTTTGCAACTATTGCTGGCAAAGTTCGCGGGCGAGCGCTCCAGCGGAAGTGGAGAGTCTTGCCACAGTACAACTGCGGGGAAAGCAAATAGAAAAGCGATTAATCCAATTTCAAGGAGCCTCACGGGCTTTCTCCTGTTAAATAATCAATTTTAGTGAGTAGCAAAATTCCACTCGAGCCTGCCTTCTTGCGAAATCTTTTGAGTCGCATCTTGGAGGCTTTCATCGGTGAAGTAGAAGGCGAACGGCATTCTGTCGCGCTTACCATAATTCACTAACCACATGGTCCACCAGCCTGGATTTGTATGAACCCTGTGGGATCTTGGCGCACCTGCGATATCGTGAATGGCTTCACCGGTATCGCCGATAGGAGCAGTACAAACCCAACTGGTACAGTTATGAGCCTCACCCGAAGGCGTGAAAGTTCCGTCATCGCGATTGAGAACGCGATTAATGATACGTTGGAACCTATTTGGTGGATTGGGGTTTACGGCGCCGGGGCGATTGTCATTAAGCATCCCCACCGTTTCACGTTCAACACCTTGATAACCAAAGCTTCCAATCGTCTCTCTCGAGTTTTGCGTTCCATTTTCTACATAAAGTCGAAGGCGCATAAATTCGTCGGACTCGAGTTCCATAAAGGTTTCAAGACGCTTTGAACTTGGCAGTGGATAATCCCTGGCGCTTAAGCCTGAGAGGAAGTCATAGGTTTTGTTTCCAAGTCGTGTATACAAGTGACCAGCACCACTGCTTAGCGGAAAGGAGACTGTATTTTCAGACATTGCCGCATGATACTCTTTGAAGAATGCCGCTTTATCTTGCTCAGAAAGATCTTTCAAACTCACTACAAAAATATCGCGACTGCCGCCATTATTGCCATTATATGGCATGGTGACATTACTCATCTTCTTCATGATATTGGGGAATTTTTGTTGCAACAGTTTGACTCGTTCATCTAGCGGTCCACTCCAAACTTTTGCAGGGAATGATGAAGATAGAGCTCCGGCCTCGATTGTTGCTTCTTTTACAAACTGGTTAAAGGTGGCACCTTTGTTACCTGCGAAGATGACATTGTCTTCGTAGCTCTCAAACGCCTTAGCGATTCCTGAACTATTCGAGAACTCTGCCAGCGCCCCTTGAATTTCATTGGCCGCTTGGGTGTCGTCAATTTCTTGAGCGCGCACACGTCCAACAATTGCTCGCAGTTTTTCTTTGTAAGCATCCTGTGCCTGTCTCACCTGATCTGAGATTTCTTCTTTGCCAAAAGCTCGTAGATGCTCTGACCAGTCTCTCATGGGGTAGGCGAAGTTTCTGAAAACATCGAGAGCTTTCTTTAATTCTGGATCGTATTCGTAGTTAGGATTAGCTTTGTTTGGGAAAAGTCTGGTTAACTCCTCCTGAACATCAGTTGGGAATTTTTCGAAATCACCAAATGGATCAAAGCTTTTAAGGTTCTTAAGCTCATCCATTCCGCCTGTACCATGCTGCATGAAGTACAATGAGCGAAGAAGTCGATCTGATAGCAGCGAGAAGTTTTTATGAGCATCACGGACTTCCATGATCACTCGGCGTTCGCCTAAAATGTCTGGGCGATAGACTGTACCACCAGTGTACTTAAAGGAGTTTTCCCAACCAGCAATTCGCTGCAGTCGATCTGCTTCGTATTTTTCGCCAACAGCATTACCACGTAGCATTGAATGCAGAATCTCTTGCTTCTTACTCGTCATAGGGCCCAAGAATGGGTGCTCAAAGTTTCTTGTCACTCGCTTGGTTGGATCTTCTTCAAAACGTCTATGAGCAGCGCTTAGCTTTTGTAAGATGTCATAGTCAGAGAAGTAATTGAAAAAACCAATTTTTTCATCGAGAACTTTGTCTGGATCAACGCCATCAATATTACGTCCAAAAAAACTATCTGGCGGAGTCGAGATGGTGGCTTGCTGTGAACCTTCTCCGAAAGTTGCATTGAGTTTTTTGATTGAATGATACCATTCTTCAAAAGAGTCGAATGGATCTAGAACGAATTCAACGTTGCCGGTGTCATCAAAGATGAGTGAGTCAGGTAGGAAGTCCATATCGCTATCGCGTTTTAAGCGAACCAGTCCACCTTCCGTTCTGCTTTCAGGAAAGAGATCTTTAATATGATCGCGCACCCATTGAGATCTCGTCTCAACTGGCATGGCAAACCAGTCTTCTTCGCTGATTCCAAACTCCGCTTTAGGACCATAAACGGTCACAATGCCGTCGAGCTCATTTAACATATATTCGGATTCAAACCCGAACTGAATATGTTTGCCCCCAGCTGCGGCCTCATCACTATAACCAAATGCTGCACGCACAATCCTGGCAGAAGAATTAACGTCCACATTTGAGAGCCGCTGAATTAACTCGCGACAGCTATTGCTGGCAAAGTTAGCAGGGGATCTAAGTTGTCGCGCTTCATCTTGCCAAAAAACCCAAGAAGGAAACACGAACAGGAACGACACTAAAATAAAGTTTAAGTACTTCAAGTGGGCCTCCATTATCGAAGCCTAATCGGTGCGAACTTGGAAAAACTTGAGCGAAAAGCTTTGCTTTCTAACGTGTCGAATTTACTCCATTATTGTATTTAAGGGTTAGGTTTTGCGCATAATAACCGAGAAGAAGACACGGAAAATTAAGGAGTCGCTGTGTTTAATCGATTTACCCGCCTTTTTATGGGCCCCCTCGCTGTTGTTGCTCTTGGGGTCTACCTACAGTCTGATCACCGTCCGAGCCGTTTCCCTGCCAATGGGGGAGATGATGCTTACTCGCTTTACAATAAGCTTCGTTACGATGCTTTTGATGATGACGGCCCCACTCTACTTAGAGTCAACGGTACAGAGACAACCACCAATCAAGGTTTGATTACATTTGGTGCTGAAAAAGAAGGTTCTACTTCGAGACTAACTCGTGTTGCTGGTCCAAATGGACAACATTTTAAGAGCACAGTCAGCTCTCTTAGTGATTCAGAACAAGGCATCTTTCTTCGCGCTTTTATGGAAGAAGTTTCTAATGCTGGACCCAAGACAGTAACCTCCTTAGAAGGTGAGACTATTCGTTCGGTTGTTCCAAGTGCCAGTGAAGTTGCTGGGGCTGATACAGCTAGACTCAAAGTGATGTTTGAGACTTGGATCGAATCCACAAAAGAACGTCCATTTTCATTCCTATCTCTTAATCTTAGAAAACGAATTTATGATGGCAATCTAGCTGGCATGAGCGCCGATGCAAAAAAAATGATTCGTAATTATCCAGGCAATTGGACTGGTCACTTTGGTCGCGCTGAAAAGTATATGGGTGGTTTCTCAAAACAGATGACGATTGATCTTGGTTGGGAAATTAACTTTGCTCCAATGGATAGCTACGCCGAATTTGAAGAAATGATTCGCTGGTTTAAAGATGTGATGGCACCAGGTGATCAGCAGTTTGAATCCCCCGGTCACCATCGTCTTGTTTTCCCTAAACCAACCTTTGCCGACTCTGCCGCTAAGACAAGCTTTAGAGAAGGACTTGCAGAAACTTATAAACTTTCTCAAGCCTACGTGATCATGCGCGGGATTAAAGGGAAGACTGGTATTAACGTCGGTCAGTGGAAGTTTGTGATGGCCGACCAAACCATCAATACACTTAATGAGCGTGCCAATCATATCTTTAGACTTGAAGTCGATCATATTGCTGATGACACAATGTCGCTAGAAATGAGGGCCGGGACAAAAGATGCTCCTGTGCAAAGATTTGTTCAACAAGTCGTCAGAGCTCGTGTGGCAACACATGACTTTACTGATCTTCAGCCAGGTTCAAGTTGGACTCTCTTAAAGCGTGAGAATGCTGGCAGTGGTTATCCCAATCACTCGAACCCGACTTTCAATACTTCAACCATGTACGATCTTGAAGACACTGCAAGACGTTTTGATGTCGACGTTGAAACCATTTCTAAAGCATTTGATAATATCAAGTCTGTTGAACACCAGCCTGGTATGGGCTGGGTAAAGAAAACATTTATTCAACCTGAATTTTGGGTTCCATTTTGGCAATGGGAAGACGCACCTTTTGTGTCTGATCTCAAACGTGGCCAGATCAAAGAAGTGACGAAAGGCTTTATCCAAAGTATGGCAGCTCTTGAAGAGCCAAGTCTTAGAAATGTACAAGAGCTTTTCAGCGACTGGGTCAAGGTTTCAAAGCTTACTGATGATATCGAAGACTATCTTCGTCCTAAGTATAGTGCTTCCGCTCTTGCAAACGCCGATCAGTTTAAAGTTCCACCTGGCGCTTTTGACGTGAACAAAGTTGATCTAGGAATTGAGTTCACAGGAAGATTTCCTATTCAAAATGAGATTCACTTCACTGAAGATCGCCTCGAGGATGGGAAGTTTCATTGGTTGGCAACGGCCTACGATTTAACGCCTGAAGAGCGCGATGCCAGTATTAAGAAACTCGCCGATAATATTGCAAGTGAGCTTGGTGGCGATGCCAGCAATGTTAAAAAACTTGTGAACGAAGGCTCTCACGGTCACTCACTTGGTATCGCTTATGAGATTATCGATCCGCAAAATAAAAAGTGGCGTGTCGAATGGGATGGTATCGGTCGAAGCTACGACTCTTCTGGCAATGTAATTGAAAACTCTGGGCGCGGTGGTCATATCGAGATCGTCTCACCTAAAGACAATATTAATATGAGCACCATGGATAAAGTCTATGCCGCTCTAGAAAAGACAGGGACCCGTCCAAGATATTCTATGGGTGGCTCGCATATCAATATCGACTTAGCTGCCTTTGAAAATAACCCAAAGGCACTCGCTCGCTTTATGGCCATCTTCCATGAACACCGTGGGATTATGGCGTTGATGTATCAGCACCCGGGGCGTATTCCAGGCTCAGAGCCGGCCGAAGTTTCAAGAGGACTGGCTGAGGCATTGGCTAACTTCAATGGCACAGACGATGAGCTTAAGAAGCTTCTCTATAACGAACAGTATTTCAACACGAGAGTTGGAAGAAAGACGAGATATCTGCAGTTAGATGTGGGTTCATACTTTCAAGATGTAATTCCTGAAAAGTATATTACAGACGACTTTGATATTAATAATCCACAAGTTCCGTGGAGAAAACAATTCAGAGTTGAACCACATATTAGAAAAATGGAATTTAGAATGTTTGGTGCCCCTGAATCAGCCGCTGACGCCGCTCTACAAGTAAAGTTGGTTCGCGCCATGATGAACAAGGCACTTAATTCTGATGAGCCTATTAGTGCTAAAGTGCAAGACGTGAACTACCGCCAGTATCTTGAGAATCCAAATAAGGCGTGGCAAGACACGAAGAAAATGGCGCAGAGTCTCGGTCTTGATCCGGATGAGTATAAGCTTGCGCTAGGAAGAGGTTTGCAAGAATCAGAGCAGTACTTCTCAACTTCGTTTCCAAAGTATGATGACAAGCTTAAAGACTATCCTAAGTTTTCTCAGTGGGATGGTGCTATTGATACGCCAAGAACTTCTTCCAATGCTATTGGATCAAGTGGTCGCCAATGGGATGGGGAAGTGGTTCCTCAAGCGCGTGAAATGCAGCAAAGAAAAATTAGAATTGCTGAGCAATTGGCATCTATTAGAGAAGCTCCGGTGTTAACACGTCGAGTGCGAATAGCCAGAAGCGATATGTCGTGTACCAGCATCTTTAGATATCTCGCTAATTCATTTTAAAGAGAAAATGGCCCTGTAAAACAGGGCCTTTTTTTAGCCCACATACCAATAGACAGACAAGAAGATCGAAATACTGCCGGCCAAAACGAAAACATGAAAGATGGCGTGATTAAACGGAATCTTTTTTATGAGATAAATAACAGCTCCTGCCGTGTAAGAAAGTCCTCCCATTACTAACCAAAAAATTCCATCCGCTGAAAAAGACTGTATCAGCGGCTTAACGAAAAAGATGATGAGCCAGCCCATCGCCACGTACATCAAAGTCGAAATAACTTTAAATCGTCCCGTGAAAAAGAGCTTCAACGTAATACCTACAGCAGCAAAGCTCCAGGATATTGCAAACAGCAGCCAGCCACCTTGGTCAATCATTGTGATCAGAGCAAAGGGTGTGTATGAGCCAGCAATTAAAACGTAAATAGCACAGTGATCGACAACTTTTAAACGGTATCTCTTCTTGATATCAACTGTTCTGTGATAGTTGGCCGACGAAAAATATAAAAAAATCATGCTCAAGGAAAAGACACAGTAACTAAAGAGGTGAAGAAGCTTAGGATCGTTTAATCCCTTGAGCAGAAGCAGCACAAAGGCCACAGCGCTTAAGACTCCACCTAGAAGATGGGAGTAGATATTAATCTTCTCTTCAAGTACTGAGTACGTTGTATGCTTTGACATCTCTACCTAATGGTTACGGGTGTTTGTTCGAGTATAGCGCCTTTTAGATAGGAAATGACTTATTTAAATTTATTTAGAGCTATGCTATACTGCTCACATCATGAACAAGTAATCACCACTCGACATTTCAAGACCCCAACTCGATCCCACGGTGATTATTGTGAATATCTATCTCTACATTCATTAATTCCTAATTAACTTCCAAAATGTAGAGGTTTCTATGAGGTTATTCCCCACCATCTTGATGGTGCTGTTTAGCTATATTCATTTTGATACCGATCGTTTCAAAAATAAAAGCACGACACAGACACCAGTTGAGACATTCCGAGAACTTGGAAAGAATAAAGAAAAACTAAGACGTCAGAAAAGAAAATATGACACTCTTAAGTATAAACGGAGACAATCGTATCAATTAAAACGGCTTAAATTCTCCAGTTCAAAATCGAAGGATGTTAGATTTTCAAATCAACAAAAACTTCGACGAATGTATAGAAATGGATAATTCGGCAACAGGAGTGAGTGATGAAAGTTAAAATTCCATTTATCTTGGCAATCCTTGGCATGGTCGGAGGAGTCTTTATCTCTATTTTATTTGGCATCAATGAAGACATTTTCAAGGACAAGATCGCTAAGGATCTTCGCGCCAATGAAAAAATAATGAGCATCGTTGATGAAGCTGAAAGGGAGTCAAAGATTAAGGCCGAAGAGAGCAAGAATTGGCGCTATTATCAACGCTTTCATTTTCATGCCACTGGCATTAGCGCCATGACATTAGGATCACTCCTGCTGCTCGCGTTTTCTTTAGCACCTGCAGGCTTAAAGCTGGCTAGTTCATATATGATCTCAATCGGCGGTTTTCTCTATCCCTTCATATGGCTTTTCGCCGGCATCTATGGACCTAGTATAGGGAGATCGGAGGCTAAAGAGTCATTCGCTATCTTTGGTTATATGGGTGGCATTTTTCTATTGGGACTGGTACTTGCAAGCGTGATTGTGATCGTTTACCCGCTGGTGTTTGTTAGAGATGAACAGGCTCGGAGTTAGGAAAATGGCAAAAAAAAGCTCTGATTTCTCAGAGCTTTCTAGCATTCAAATGGCGGGAGCGATGGTGCTCCCCTGCGGCAAAGTCCGATAGGGCTTTGAAGCAGTGGTGCCTTGGTGCTTGTGTAAGCGTAAGCGCACACAAAGCATCTAAGGAAAGGACCATCGTAAAAAAAGATAAAAAAAAAGCTCTGATTTCTCAGAGCTTTTTTTGCATCCAAATGGCGGGAGCGATTAGGGGACTTGGCCACTACGGTTTCGGCTCCTGCCTCAACCTGCGTGGCCTCCCCTCGAGCACCTGTCGCTCGCATCACGCTCGCTTTTCGCTGGCGCGCGGTGCTCTCGCTTCAAGTCCCATCTACTCAGTCGATTAAAAACAAAAAAGCCCGACCAAGGGCCGGGCTTTTTTTGTTTCAAATGGCGGGAGCGATGGGACTTGAACCCACGACCTTCGCCGTGACAGGGCGACATTGTAACCAACTCAACTACGCCCCCGCATCAATTGAATGGATGAAAATATAAAGGAGAGGGGCATTTGCGTCAAGCTTAAAATGGGCTTTTTTATGAGAATTTGAGCCTCATTACGGCCTCTTACGCAGCAGTCCCAGAGTTAGACGCACTAGCTCATCCTCTAGGGCGGGATCCGTAATTTGGTATTTAGAGTGAAATAGGACCGACACCGTGGCGGAGCGAACCGATTGAATCACGATGAAAAGCTTCATGTCCAAGTTTGAAGCATCGACCTCGTCCTTATAAGGCTCAAAGAACTGCTTAAATTTGGCGATCATCTTCTCATCCATCTTTTGCAGCAGCTTAATTCGCTCGGGCCTAAACAACGTCGTGACAAAAATTTTAGCCAGACGCGAATTCTTGCGATTGCTCTCGATGATGGCGTGGATGATCGTGCGGGCCGTGTCCTCAAGTGAGTGATTCTTGTCTCTAGCGCGAACCAGTGTTTGTTCAATCATGCTGAGATGGCCGTCAGTAAACTGCTCGAGCAAGCGCTCCAAAATGGCATCTTTGTTGGGAAAGTACTGGTAGAGCGAGCCGATGCTGACGCCAGCCAATTGGGCGATACCATTGGTCGTAACGCTTTCAACATTCTTGTCTAAAAGCTGAGTAGTGGCTTTTAGGATGGCGTCGACAGTGAACTTGGCGCGCTCTTGAAGCGGCTTTTTTCGGGCACTTACGCCGCTTATTTTCTTTGCCATGGGACCTTCCTGAATGCGAGCTGCAAAAGTGAGCAATTACTCATAAAATTGACCTAAGAAAGTATCGACGTCAAGTTGATCGCTGACAAGACGGAGGAATCCATGGACCAAATTACTGAGAGTTTTAAAATACCTCCGGCTTTTAATAACTCACCAGGACCTAGAGGACTTGAACTTCTTCGCATCGGCATGAAGTTTCAAAACGATGCACTCAATGCTCAGACGGGTTTGCATACAAAGTTTGGCGATTTTGTCGTTTGTCCGTGGCCAAACCGCTTTAGTGTTTTCACGTTTTCTCCCAGCGCGATTAGACACGTGCTTAAGGATAATCAAAATAATTATATTAAAGGGCGCGAGTACAATGAGATGCGCCCAATCCTAGGTGAGGGGCTACTGACCTCTGAAGGTGAATTGTGGCGGCGCCAGCGCCGAACCATGGCGAAAGAATTTCATCAACCACGTCTCGATATTTATAAAGATACAATCGTTGAAGAAGCGCAAGCTCTTGTGCGGGACTGGCAAGATAAGTCGACTCTCGATGTAACAGGTGGCCTAACCGATTTCACATTCAAAGTCGCCGGGCGAATCTTTTTTGGCAACAACTTGGCTGAAGATTCTGAGGGAACAAAGACAGCGTTAGATATTGAAACTCATCGCGCCAATGAACGCATGAGAAGGGCAGTTAACTTTCCTCGCTCTTTTCCAACTCCCGAAAATATTAAAGGCCAGCGGGCCGTCAAACATTTGCAAAGTGTTGTTGATCACGTGCTGGCCAAAGGCATAGCTGAAGATAATATCTTGGCCAGACTTTCAAGCTATAGAGATAGCGAAGGTGAGGCGATGAAGCCATCGCTTATTCGCGATGAAGTCATGACTCTACTTTTGGCCGGACACGAAACAACTAGCACCGGCCTTATGTGGACACTTTATCTCTTAGCAAAAAATCCTAAGTGGCAATCGGAGATTATTGCAGATGAATCAGGCCAAGTGGCGCGAGCTTGTTTTCTAGAAGCACTTCGAATTTTTCCACCGATTCCGGTGATAGCAAGACTAACTAAAGAGCCCGACACACTAGATGGTCATCATATTCCAGCCAATACTTCTATTGTTTTAAGTCAGTGGGTAACTCATCGGGATGAGCGTTTTTGGCCAAAGCCTCTAGAGTTTAGACCCGAGCGTTTTTTAGACTGCCAACTTAAGTACAATCAAGACGGCACCTTCTTTCCCTTCGCCCTTGGTGCCAGAGCTTGCATTGGTGAAGCAATGGCCATGCTTGAGGCGGAAATTGCCTTGGTTACACTACTTAAAGAGTACAGTTTTAGTTTAGCTGGGGGCTTTGAACCAAAGCCAAATCATCACGTCACTTTGCGTAGTGGAAATGGAATGTTGCTAGACATTAAAAAGCGTCTTTAACTTTGTGCCAGGCCCTCTTCTAAGCTAAAATACGCGAGGGAGATTTTATGGCCAAAAAGATTTTTATTACAGGTGGTACGACTGGAATTGGTTGGGAGCTGGCCAAAGCCTACGCTCGCTGTGGTTATGACGTCGGTGTTTGCGGACGTGATATCTCAAAGCTACCTATGGGATATGAAATCGATTTTCCAAGCGTTAAAGCTTACAGCGTTGATGTGACAGATGCCCCGGCCTTGATTGCCGCTGTCGATGAATTTGCACCCGCTGGTTTAGATATCATAATCGCCAATGCGGGTATTGGTGTCGGTAGCAAAAAGCGTGATCCTAATTTTGAAGCCCAACGAAAAGTTTTCGCTATTAATGTTGGCGGAGTTATTAATGCTTTCGAAGCGGCCTATCATAAAATGTTCGAAAAAAAGAGCGGGCACTTGGTGGCGATTGCCTCTGTCGCAGGATTTGTAGGGCTTCCCGGCAACGGCGCTTATAGCGGCAGTAAGTCTGCGGTTATTAAAATGTGTGAATCGATGCAACTTGATCTTAAGGGCACAGGACTTGATGTGACCTGTGTTTGCCCTGGCTTCATTGATACGCCACTAACTCAAAAAAATGATCATCCGATGCCATTTTTAATGCCGGCCGAAAAAGGTGCCATGCTCATTAAAAATGCAATCGATGCTAAAACGAAGTTATTTATTTTCCCATGGCCGATGAGAATCATTATGACAGTGATGGATAAAATGCCACGCTGTCTCTATCGCTTTATCATGGGCTTTCAATTTGCCAATTATAGTAAGGAGTAATTATGAAAAAACTATTTTTTATCTTGCTCGTTATGAGCGCTATTGGCTGTCAAAAAGAAGAAAAAAGCGTCACAAACATCTCTGTCAGTTCAACTGCTTCTAGTGAAGTAGATTTTTTGAACAAAGATAAAGATGAAGCTTGTGATACGCCGGAGTTAACAGAAAATAAAATTGTTGAGCAGGCGATGAAACCAGCAAAAGTTAATGCTGGCGGAGCACTTCAAGGTGCCACTGACTGCGAAGTCGAATAAATCTAGTCAAAAGCGCGAAGTAGCAGGGCGAAGACATCATTTAAAAAAGATGAAACTTTTTTGCTAAGACGTTTGTCGCCCAGCTTGGCTTCATAGTTTTCAATATCAAGTTCATAAGTAAGATCAGCGTTATTCCAATCACTCATAAAGTTATCGGCCATTTCTGAACTCATAGAGCTAGAGAACTGTAGTCCAAAAGAAATAGGCGAGCGTCTTTCAAAACTTCCGGTAAATGGAGCTGAACCCATGAAGACATCTTGGTCATCGCGAATAATCATATTCCTGTGATTAAGAGCGTGAAACTTAGCGATCTGGTTTTGATCGTTAGTTTCTTCCCAGTTCAAACTCTTTCTGCCCTTAACTTGAATATGATAGTCCTTAAGCTCTCTGATAAAGATAGCGTTTGGCAGACCATTCATCTCAAGGTGGAAGTTGGTATCTAGTAAGACTAAAACCTGAAGCTCTGGATTTTTAATTTTAAGCTTGATCAATGTATCGACAATGGCCTTGTCATAAAGCATGAACTGATCGAGCAGAACCTTCTCTTTAGTTTCGAGAAGAAATTTAACCGCCATCGCGCGATCATCTCTAACTTCTAATCTGGCCGAATCGACACTCAGTTTCACGAACTCTTGCCCGTGCTCTGGGTAATGTGTGCGAGACGGAAAATAGGTCGACAGGTCCGTATACGAAGGCATTAATTGTTTTAAGTTTTCGTGTAAGAGCTGTGGAAGTAGTCCGGCTGCAGGTCCTTGTAGCATGGCACTTTGTTCAAAAGAATAGGCGTGAGGGTGATCAATAAAACGCCTAGAGGTAATAAAGGCATGAGGGATCGTACTGGCACTGTCAGTGATCGCCATTAGCCCAAGGCCATGCTGAGCGCCAAATCTTGAATCTGGAGTAGGAATAAAACTTTGCCATGACAGAGCCGAGTCTCTCGTGGCGATATCGGGAATCGCCATGACAGCAAAACGCGAGCGATGCTCAGAGGCGAGAGTGAGAAGCTTCGGTGATACTTTGCCGAGACCAATTAAAACCATACGCCACTCTGGAGCGGCTTCTAGCTTTTTCTTTAAGCTATTAACGATAAGATCTTCTGATACACCCATGGTCTCAGGAGTCACTAAAATGAGGTTTTCTTTCGAGTTGGCGATCATCTCAAACAAAGGCTTAACGAGACTGTCTTCTCCTAAAGCCTTGAGCACCTCTTGGCGTTTGGGATCGCTGTGCTCAAGCCCCGCACTTTCTTTTAAGGCACTGGCACGAGCGAGACTTCGATCGTTTTTGAAAAAGACCGAGACAATATTTCCAGAAATACTTCCAACCGGTTCGGCCAAGAGCGCACTTTTAATTCCAAGTTCACTACTTAATCGATCAGACAGAATTGGTGTTTGCTCGATAGCTTCAATTACGGCACCAGTCGATCCAATATCGCTAATAATACTGGCTTTTCTTTGAATCAGTTCAAGCATGAATTTAGTTGATGTTTCATCCCAGACTTCAAGCCCCGACCATTTCGACAATAGTGAGCTGGCACGCTCTTTTGCTTCATCCGAGCGTTTGGGATCATCGAGAATTTGCTTCACTAGCAAGAAGCGATTGAGCATGAGGAAGCTCAGTGCTTGTTCAAGTCTTTCTTCATCTTTATCAACAAAAAGATGAAAGGCGATACTATCAACAAAAGGTGAAGGAATAATGTCATCAACACGCTTGAGATAGTCACTGCGAATGTCGCTTACTTTTTTCAGCACTTTTTGCTTTAAGTCTCTAGCCTTATGCGAGGCGAATGTCTTAGATTGGGCCCTGTAAACACGGTACAAATGGACTCGCTCTTGAACATCAAACTGAGCAGCGAGAACATTGCTGGTTATAGAGATAGATAGTAGTGCGATTAAAAATTTCATCGCCCACCCACAGTTGTTTTAAGATTGGGGTGAAATCTCCCGAGCGAGAGAGACTTGGCAAGATCCGGAGACATTGGGCCAAAAAGGATACGCTTGATATCATTGGTAGCCGATGCTTTAGTGTAGCCATTAAGCATTTCATTTTTGAGACTTACTGTGAGCTTTGAGTCTTGAGCATTGAAGGTGCGCGTATTCATATTATACACAAGCGTGTGAAGCACAACTTCAAAGTCCACTCCGCCTTCACCTTTTCCAAGTCTGCCGTAAAGTCTCAGTTCACCAGTCTTAAAGGCCAGCTTTTTTTCATCGCCAAAAACTCGTTGTAAAAAACCACGCTTTCTCTTTTGAGTCGGCAGCATATCTCCAAAATGAACGCTAAGCTGCTCTTTTGGAGCAGAGAAGCTATGTCCATCAAACTCTTTAGAGATATCGACGGTGGCAAAGACGGGGATGACTTCATGTTCTCTGGCCATGGCCGTATTTTTGATAATCATATCGGGATGATCAATAGTGAATGAGAATTCATCTTCATGGACGATTTTAAAGTATCGGCGATAGATCAGGTCACCCGCTAATTCATCAGCATCATCACTTCTGCGCTCCTCTGGGTCCCAGCGAAGCTTATCAAGCCCAAGTTGAAGACTGATGACTCCGCCTTGATATTGATAGTACTGTCCTTCATTGGGATATTCAGTTGTCGCAACCTTTCTAATCAGTGAGAATTCATCTTCAATTGGTAAAACACTAGGAGGTGTTTTTTCACCAATAGCAGCTTGTAATGACTTTGATTGGTTCAGATCCCATAGATTAACCGCACGACTTTCACGATCAAAGAGTACGGCCGGGTGATTGCGCGGAACAAATTCTAAATCGATTTGATAATCACCTTTGGAAACTCCTTCTTGATCTAACTCTTCGAGAAAGCTTGCCATAAAATCTGTGGTGAGATTGGGAGAGGCAAATGCTTTTAAAGTATCAATTTGGTTTTCTTTTTTGAATAACTTGTGGATGGTCTTATTTAAAGATTTCTTAGCCTTGTTTTCATTCTTACTAGCGTAGGCTTCAAGATTTAATTTATAAGAAATAAAGTGATGGAAGGAGTTATAGCGAAAATAGTCTTCGATTAATGGAAGATCGCTTTCACTAAATTGTGCCGGTGATCTTGATGGAGCGAGTCCATCCCTGGCCATGTCGGAACTCCAAAGAGAAGTTCTCTTAGGTTGCCAATATGACGTGTAAGTAAAACTTAATAGCCCGAAGACGGCCACTGAGCTGACGAGCACGTACAATTTTTTTGATTTAATTTTAGCTTTCAAACAGGTCTCCCACCAGGGGACTTATCGGCAATTAATCCTGTTGACTTGAAGATAATAAAAAGCTTTGAAAGTGCGATCCAGACCTATTTTCGATCGCTTGTGAGATATCTGAAAAAAAATATTTTTTGCGCAAATTCCCAATGAAAATAATCAGGTATGGAACTCATCAAACTCTTCATTAAAGGATAGCTTGGTAGGGTCTTTAATTCGGTCAATATAAAGAACTCCAAACAGATGATCGAGCTCGTGTTGAAACACGGTTGCTAGGAATCCCTCGGGTTCAATGACCTTTTGCTGTGCCTTTTCATCAAGATAAGTAATGCGCACTTTCCTAGGACGCTCGACGTAGCCACGAAGCCCTGGAACGGATAAGCAGCCCTCCCAAAATCCTTGATGAGCTTCATCAATCACTTCAATGACAGGGTTAAAGATCGTAAACCGGGCAGAACTATTAAGTGTACCGTATCGCTCGGAGTTCTCGGGCAACTCGATAATAGTGGCTTGTAGGTTTTCACCAATTTGTGGTGCCGCAATGCCAATACCCCCCTCGCGCTCCATCGTATCTTGCAGATCCTGCAGGAGTGCGGCGGTTTCTTGGCTTAAAATCTCTTCACGTGTCAACGTTCGTGATTGCTCTCTAAGCTTTGGATGTCCCATTCTAAGGACGGTTCGCGCTGCCATGTGAGGCACTCCTTTTAAATTACTTAACTTTAGCCTATGATTTTAGCACAAGATTATTAGTTTTTCGTAAGCCTAAGGTTAGTTCATGGCGATTAGGGTTCTATTTGTTTGTTTTGGGAATATCTGTCGCTCACCGGCCGCGCATGGAGTTTTTGAAGACTTAGTTGGCGCCGCAGGATTAAGTCAGTCAATCGAGGTCGATTCGGCCGGAACGACGGGTTTTCACAGCGGACAACAAGCTGATAAGCGAATGCGCGAGCATGCCAAAAAGCGCGGTTATACTCTTGCGAGCTTGTCTCGAAAAATTCATGCCAATGATTTGGAGACCTTCGATAAAATTATCGTGATGGATGACAAAAATCTAAAAGATGTAACTAAGATCAATCCAGCACTTGAAAATAAAATCGGAAAACTGACTCAATATTGTACCCGTCACACAATCGATCATGTTCCAGATCCCTATTTTGGCGGAGCCGCTGGGTTCGAACAGGTTTTAGACATTGTAGAAGATGCTTGTGAAAATTTATTAAATGATCTTAAGCATGAAATAAATCGTGATTAAAAAAGATAATTATATAACGCCTAAAGGCTATGAGCGTCTTGTGCTTGAGCGAGATCACTTAGTTAAAACAGAGCGACCAGAGGTCACTAAGGTTGTTTCTTGGGCAGCATCATTAGGCGATCGCTCCGAGAATGCAGATTATCAGTACGGGAAAAAGCGACTGCGTGAAATTGATCGTAGAGTTGCATTTCTAAATAGACGTATAAATACAGCTCAAGTAGTTGATCCGCTCCAAGTGAAAAGTGATAAAGTTCAATTTGGTGCTACAGTCACTGTCATTGATGAAGAGGAAGTGGAAAAAGAATACAGCATTGTTGGAGAGGATGAGAGCAGCCCTAAAATGGGTTTAATTAGTTGGAAGTCTCCCATCGGCTCGCGCTTACTGGGAAAGTCAGTGGGCGATTCGGTTGAGATAAAAGCTCCTACGCGTGAATTTGAAGTTGAAATAATATCAATCGATTACCGCGAGATCATTTTACAAAAGGATTGAAATGAAAATACTTGTAGAAGTTTCACTAGGAGAACTGGTTGATAAGATTAGTATTTTAAGGCTTAAAATGGAGCGTATTAAAGATGCGACCAAGGTGGCCGCGGCAACGAAAGAAGAGGCCGTACTCGTGGCAAGTCTAAACTCTCTCAATTTAGCAGGGATTGATGCGCACCTCGGCGCACTTCAGGCCATTAACGGCAAATTGTGGCAAATTGAAGATGATATTCGCGTTCAAGAGAAGAATCGCAAGTTTGATGATCAGTTCATTGAACTTGCGCGCTCTGTTTATAAGGTCAATGATGAGCGATTTAGAGCAAAAGATGCGGTAAATCAGGCTTACGGATCTGAGTTAGAAGAGGTAAAGTCTTACGAAGATTATAGTTAAGGGAGAGTTATGTCGAAGAAGGTCGATCCTAAAATTGATACAGCGTTAAAACACAAGCTCTATGAAGCTTCAGTGCAGAACTTCGAAGTTGACGTTGATTTTATCAATGCTGAGTATGAAAAAAACTTTGGAAACGCTCCTTTAACTCTTAGAGAAGACTTCGGTGGCACTGGCGCCCTGGCCTGTCACTGGACTACGATTGGCGATGAGCATAAGGCTTATGCTATCGATCTCGACCCAGAACCAATGAAATACGGTGTTGAAAATCACCGCTCCAAACTTACGCCTGCTCAGCAAAAGCGTGTCGAATATGTAGAGGGCAATGTTTTAGCGTCTCATGGCTTTAAAACAGACGTGGTCGTCGCCTTTAATTTCTCATATTTCATTTTCAAAGACCGCTCTCAGTTGGTTAAATATTTTAAAGGTGTATACGACGCGCTAGAAAATCGCGGAGCATTCTTCGTCGATATTTTTGGCGGAACAGAATGCGGTGAAGAGCTAGTCGAAGAGACTGAGCACGATGATCACACATATTTTTGGGATTGCGACAAATTCAATCCACTAACGAATGAATGCCTTTATTATATTCACTTTAAAACCCATGATGATGGGGTGAAGTATGAACGCGTCTTTACCTATGACTGGCGCCACTGGAGCCCTAGAGAAGTGGTTGAGGCCATGGAAGAAGCTGGCTTTAGTACGGTGAAAACTTACTGGGAAGGCGATGATGGTGATGGTGGAGGAGACGGTGAGTTTTACGAGTCGACTTCAGAAGAAAATTGCGAATCTTGGGTGACTTATATAGCGGCTTTTAAATAGCGCTAGATTCGAATAAACCTTAGGGTGAAGCTATTTTTTAAACTCTTCTCATTAAACTTAGAATTTTGTGCGCCAAGGATAACCACCTTGGCGTTGTCATTTTTGCCGGGCACAAGTTGTAAAAGCGGACTCAATTCTTTTTGAATACGAGCAGAGTCATCTCCAAAAAATTGAAATAGCACTAAGTCGTGATCGAAGCTTTTGCCACTGAAGATATTCTTTTCAAAATTCTCTTCACTTGAAGAGGCCTCGGAAACTTTCTTGGCGATCAAGCCATCAAAAAGATAATCTAATTCTTTAAAGTGGGTTGGGATTGAAGATAAGGGCTTATCGCTAATCCAAATAATGCCTCGAACATCTTGGTTAATCTGATCGAGCATCTCTAATTTACCTGATGGCCTTACTGAACTTATCCAGAACACCATTAACAAAAGTATAACTTTTTTGATTGCCGTACTCTTTGGCCATCTCAACATACTCATTAATGACGATGGCGGCCGGTGTATCTTTTTGAGTTTGAATTTCGGCCGCGCCAAGAATCACAATCGTGCGCTCAAGCATATCGAGCTTATCAAGGCTTCTAGGCTCTAGGCATGGATTTAAGGCTTTAAGAATGTCGCTGTAGTGGGCAAAGGTATCAATGATAAGCTTTCTACCAAAAGTTTTTGATTCAAGGCTTAAGTCATTGTCGGCATGCTCATCATCGGGAGCAATATAGCTCTCTTCGAATTCATCCATCTCGGCTTGAGTGTCTTCGCGATCGGGAGTCGATTGCATTTCCTCAAGGGATTTGTGATAGAGAAATTTAAAAGCAAATTTTCTTGCTAGTGTTTTTTGAAGGTGGCCTTTCGCCATTGCAGAATCCTTTATTTTTAAGAGCTTATTATCGCTCCAAGCACCTAGAGCGTCAATGGATCTCGATAGGTCTTATTGATGTTAGAAAATGCTGTTTGACGCCCAGTTCAGGCTCCCATTAACGTTGAAGTACACACACATATCGCTCAAAAGCGGGGAGATCCCTATGAAGGTTCTGTCGCAACTCATTCTTGTTGTTTTTATGGTCATGATCGCAGGTCATGTTTTTTCAAGCCCATCGCTCTCAATCAGTAAAAAAATCGCTCAGTCTAAGTAAACTGGAAAGCGTTTACAAAGCTCGAGTACTTTTAGTTTTACTTGAGCGTGAACGCCTTCATCTTTTGGATTCTTAAGCACTTCAATAATCCAACTCGCCATCTCGGCCACTTCTTCTTCTTTGAGTCCACGAGTGGTAATCGCTGGCGTGCCTAAGCGAATTCCTGAAGTGATAAACGGCGAGCGCGTATCGCCTGGGACCATATTCTTATTACTGGTGAGTCCGGCAGCTTCGAGCGCGTGCTCGGCGACTTTGCCACTAATGCCGAAGCTATCTGTTTTAAGTAAGACCAGATGATTGTCTGTGCCGCCACTGACAAGCTGTGCGCCACCTGAGATCAGGCTTTGTGCTAGGACATTGGCATTAGCGATCACTTGCTTTTGATAGGTCTTATATTCAGGCTCTAGTGCTTCTTTGAAAGCGACAGCTTTGGCCGCGATAACATGCTCAAGTGGGCCACCTTGAATACCTGGAAAGACATTGAAGTTAATTTTTTTCGCCAGCTCTTCATCATTGGTGAGAATAATGCCGCCGCGAGGTCCACGAAGGGTTTTGTGTGTGGTTGATGTTACAAAGTGAGCGTGTTCCATTGGAGAGGGATGAACACCAGCGGCCACAAGGCCTGCGATATGGGCCATATCAACAAGTAGGTAAGCTCCCACTTCATCAGCAATCTCTCTAAATTTTTTAAAATCAATAGTGCGCGAATAAGCGCTGGCTCCGGCCACAATCATCTTCGGTTTGTGAGTGAGAGCATTCTCAAGCACATTACCGTAGTCGATCGTCTCAGTTTCTGGGTTTAGTCCATAGGCGACAACTTTAAAAAGCTTGCCTGAGAAATTTACCGGAGAACCGTGAGTCAGGTGACCACCCTGTGAGAGATCCATTCCCAAAATGGTGTCACCGGCATCAAGCACAGAGAAATAACAGGCCATATTCGCCTGTGATCCAGAGTGAGGTTGAACGTTCGCAAACTTTGCGCCAAAGAGTTTTTTTACGCGCTCAATGGCGAGAGTTTCAACAGAGTCAACGTGTTCACAGCCACCGTAGTAGCGCTTACCTGGGTAACCCTCAGCATACTTATTGGTCAGCTTTGAGCCCTGAGCTTGCATGACAGCTTGTGAGGTATAGTTTTCAGAAGCAATGAGCTCTAAACCATCTTCTTGGCGAGAAGCTTCAAGCTTAATTAAAGCTTCAAGTTCAGGGTCCATGGAAGATAGTGAATGCGCATTCTTATGAAACATATTTTCTCCGTTAACTATATTTTTTAACTACCAGTGAATAGTTCGTACCACCAAAACCAAAGGAATTGTTGAGTGCGTACTCGATATCAGCTTTTCTGGCCGTGTTGGCGACATAATCGAGATCACATTGAGGATCTTGATTGTTCAGATTGATTGTCGGCGGAATCATTCCTTTGTGAACAACCATAGCGCAAACAATACTCTCTAATCCACCAGCAGCGCCAAGTAAGTGTCCAGTCATCGACTTGGTTGAAGAGACCAGAAGTTTACTTTTAGCGTGAGAACCAAAAGTTTCTTTAATCGCTTTGGTTTCAGCAATATCGCCAAGAGGAGTCGATGTGCCGTGGGCTTTGACGTAGCCAACCTGAGAGGCTTCGACGCCACCAGACTTAAGCGCCATGGTCATACAAGCTTTAGCACCCACACCTTCAGGGCGTGGAGCGGTAATATGGTGGGCATCAGAAGAAGCACCGTGACCAACAAGCTCTGCATAGATAGTAGCACCACGAGCTTTCGCTTTTTCAAGATTTTCAAGAACCAGTACGCCAGCACCTTCGCCCATCACAAAACCATCGCGACCAGTATCAAAAGGACGTGAGACCGTGCCTGGGTCTCCATCATTTTTTGAAAGTGCTTTCATATTGATGAAGCCAGAAAATGGAAGGTCAGTCAGTACGGATTCTGAACCACCTGTGATCATGACGTCTTGGCGACCAGTCATGATTTCAAAGGCGGCAGCTGAGATTGCATGTGAAGCAGAAGCACAGGCCGATGAAATAGAGTAGTTCACGCCTTGAAGATTAAAGCGGATCGATACTAAGCCCGGGGCCATGTTTGGAATAATGGCAGGAATAAAAAACGGCGAAACTCTACGCGGTCCTTTTTCCATAAGATCTTTGTAAGATCCTTCGATAATTGGAAAACCACCCATACCAACGCCAAGAATCGTCCCCATCATGGCCGGATCATATCCATCGGTGCCTTGGTGAAGTCCTGCTTGAACGAGTGCTTCTTTAGCAGAGTGAAGTGCGTAATGAATAAAGCGGTCGTAGCGAGGAGCTTCTTTAGCTTCCAGCAAATCTTCCGCGATAGAAAAGTTTTTAACTTCGCCGCCAATTTTGACGGGAAACTTTTCCATGTCATGATTTTCAATAGTAGTGATGCCAGATTTTCCGGCAAGAAGATTGGTCCAAACTGTTTCTAGGTTATGACCAAGTCCATTGATCAAGCCCATCCCAGTGACAGCTACACGATTACCCGCCATAGTGCCTCCAAATAAAAAAAGCCCCTTTCGGGGCTTTAAAGGGTCGTTTTATTATTGCTTCTTCTGAAGATAATTCACAACATCTGAAACCTTCTTAAGGCCTTCAGCATCTTCTTCAGGAATTTCTACGCCAAACTCATCTTCCATCTTCATCATAAGTTCAACGATGTCGAGTGAATCAAGGTTGAGGTCATCAACAAAGCTAGTTTCGATATTGATTTTTGCGATATCAACTTTTGTTGCATCAGAGATTAATTGCATTACTTTTTCTTGCATACATGGCTCCTTAACTTTCGCCTTAACTATAAAAACTTATTTAAACTATTTTCAACATTTTGCCTATTTTCAAGGCAATATTTCACCGTTTTAGATATAAAGTCCACCGTCAATTTTGATCACTTCACCAGTAATGTAAGAACTAGCATCACTTAGTAAAAAACATGTAAGATTTGCAACCTCAGTTGGATTGCCAAATCTTTGCAGTGGAATTCCAGCTAGATAAGTATCTTTCACTTTTGGATCGAGTGTTTCTGTCATGTCAGTATCAATGAAGCCTGGGCAAATTGCATTGCAGCGCACCTTACGAGAGGCTAATTCCTTGGCCAGGGACTTGGTAAAGCCAATAAGTCCCGCTTTTGAGGCCGAATAGGCGATCTGAGATGGGTTGCCCATGAGGCCCACGATACTTGAAACGTTAACAATGGACACGCTCTCAGCTTTTAAAAAGCCTCTTGAAAGCGCCACTGTAATCAAGATTGGCCCCTTAAGATTTACATCCAGAGCCTGTGAAATATCGGCTTCTTTAAGGCGTAAGATAATTTGATCTTTTGAAATCCCAGCATTGTTTACAACACCAGTGATAGGACCATTTTCTTTCACAAAGTCGCCAAGCTTGCTGGCAATCGCCTCGGCATCAGTCACATCAAATTCAAGGGCGTCTACTTTTGAAGCCCCAAGATCAAGAAGCTCTTTTTTTAGTTCTTCAGCAACGTCTTGCTTGCCGCCACGATAATTAAAAATAACGTGAGAGCCTTGAGTTGCTAGGGAGCGAGCGATGTCGCGACCGATACCACGAGTGGCACCAGTAATAAGAATAGGTTTATTTTTTAAATCAGTGAAAGTAGCGCTCATGATAAACTCCTGTTTTTCATGACGGTTGATGAGGACTCCCATACTGGTCGTCTCTCCGTATCATTTTTCTTTGAAAAATGTCCGTTCATGATAAAGCTCCTTCAAGTTCAGAAAATCCATCTTCTTTATCAAGACAGATAATTTTTAAATCGCGATTAATTTTGCGTCCAAGGCCCATTAAAACACGACCAGGTCCACACTCAACACTAAGATCTGTTGGCAAAGACTCTACTGATTGAGTCCAACGAACAGAACCATCAACTTGTTTGATCAGATTTTGCTTAATGATTTCACCGTCAGTGCCAGCGGCGTATTCTTTGGCATCGATATTGGCGATATAAGAAACTTCATTAGCGTTAAACTTGATCGTCTCAAAATGATTGGCCAGCTCTTTCGCAGCTGGAGCCATTAGGCTTGAATGAAATGGTGCAGATACATTGAGCTCGATGCAACGATGTGGATCGGAGTGATTCTCCCCAAGCCATTTTACAGCGCGCTCACAAGCAGCAGCGTGACCGGAAATAACAATTTGTCCCGGCTCATTATAATTGGCCGGCATAACTTGTTCAGAATCCGTACTCGATTCTTTGCAGGCTTGCTCGATGGTCTGGGCAGGAACTTTCATGACGGCAACCATTTTACCGGCACCAACGGGAACGGCCGCTTGCATATACTTGCCACGAAGATGAACTGCCATAACGGCATCTTCAAAACTTAAAACTTTAGCGGCAACCAGTGCTGCGTATTCACCAACAGAGTGACCGAGTACACGGGCTACTTTGATATTTGATTTTTGAAGTTTATCAAAAAGTGCAACGGAGTGGGTGAGGATGGCCGGTTGGGTATAAGCCGTTAGTTTAAGCTCATCATCTGGACCTTCCAGCATGATTTTTGAAAGAGAAAATCCAAGAGCGGCGTCGGCTCGCTTCATCCATTCTGAGTCCGAAAACTCTTTGGCCATGCCAACGTATTGAGAACCCTGACCTGGAAACATGACTGTTAAATTTTTCATAAAACCTTCTAGTAACGTAGGAGTGTTGCACCTGAAGTTAGGCCGGCACCGAATGCATCAAAGAGAACAACGTCTCCTCGTTTGATTCGTCCATCTGCAATGGCTTCATGGAACGCAATGGGCACAGTAGCTGCAGAAGTATTGCCGTACTTACCAATATTCACGATAACTTTGTCCATGCTCATGCCAAGAAGCTTAGCTGTTGTTTCTATGATTCTAATATTTGCTTGGTGAGGAACCACCTAGTCGACATCATCGGCCGTGAGTCCTGCTTTTTCGATAACAATTCTGGCGTTATCAGCTAGAGTTCTCGTGGCAACCTTAAACATCTCTTTGCCCTTCATATGCATGAAGTGAGTGCGGTTTTCGAGATGCTCAACAGTGATTGGATTAACCGCGCCACCAATGGGTTGGTCAAAAAATTCTGCGCCCTTGCCGTCAGCACCCAAAGTGCAAGATAAGATTTCACTCTTATCGCCTTCTTCAGCGCGGCCTACAATCGCGACACCACAACCATCACCAAACAGAATGCAAGTGTTGCGATCGCGCCAATCAACTTCAGTTGAAAGCATTTCGGAACCAACAACCAAAACATTCTTCATCAGTCCGGTGCGAACCATTGAGTCGGCCATGTTGACGCCGTAGACGAAACCAGAACATGCCGCTGCAATATCGAGAGCGGCGCAGTTATTGGTGATGCCTAGTTTGGTTTGAAGTACACATGCAGTGTTTGGAAGTTTAAAGTCTGGAGTAACGGAACCAAAAAGAATCATGTCGATATCATTTGGCTCAAGTCCGGCTTCTTTTAAAGCAATCTTCGATGCAGCTAATGCCATATCACTAGGATATTCACCGCCCTCGGGATTTGAAATTCTTCTTTCTCTTATACCAGTGCGCTCAAAGATCCAATCATCAGATGTTTCGACAATTTTTTCGAGGTCGCGGTTATACATGATCTTTTCTGGAACATACATACCGGTGGCGAGGATTTTGGATTTATAGTGGCCCATGTTTCGCTCCCTAAATGAAAACGGGCTCCTTTATCAGGAGCCCGTGGTCATTCTTTTGTCTTGTGTCTGAATTGACAAGGGAAAACCTAAAAAGGTTTACGCTTCGTCAGCTTCTTCTTCGCGATCGGCTTTAGTTTCAAAAACTTTTTTGCCTTTATAAACTCCAGATGGAGAAATACGATGTGGTAGAGCGAACTCACCAGTCGTTGGATCTGCGATTACGCTTTTTCCGTATAATTTATGATGTTGACCAGCACGACGCTTGCCTTTGCGAGAAACACTGGTTCTTTTCTTAGGTACTGCCATAACAACTCCGCTAACACTCAGCTAGATTTAGTACTATTTTGAAGGTGAATAGTTAACGTATTCGAATTGCTACGGCAAGGGATTTTTCAATGCTTAACGCTCTGTGTCGATGTAAAGTTTACTGATTTCATGCTCGAGGGCATCCAAGTTGCTAATATGCGGTTTGGAGGTGGGTTTGCGTCTTTTTATTTGTGGTTTTTCAGGAGCGGGTAAAAGCACGTTAGGACGTGAAGTTGCAACGCGTTTGAAAACATCATTTATAGATACTGACGAAGCTCTGGCCGAAGGTGAGATCTTAGCCGATCGCATTGAGTCATGGGGATGGAGCAAGTTTAGGCAGCTCGAGGCCGAGATGATTATGCGATTAAGTGGTGGGTTGAAAGGCGATGAGATGGTGATTTCCCTAGGGGGAGGCGCACTCAGTGAGGCCGTAGTCCACGCAACTAAGCACAAAGGCAACGCCCTGGCTTGGTTGGACACCTCTTTTGAAGAATGTTGGTCGCGCATTGAGGGGGATTCCTCTCGTCCGCTGACCTTAAAAGGCAAAGATGAATTAGCAAGGCTCTATGATGAGCGTTTGCCCCTGTATGCTCAGGCTAATATTCGTGTTTCTGGCACCGCAGCGGTGGACGAGCTGGTGTCCTACGTGGCATCATTTAATCGAGGATAAGATTATGAACAATACAAATGAACTTTCTGTAGCTCTTTTAATGGATGACCTTGAAGCGGCTCGAGAAGTCTCTCAAGTATTTCGTCTTGTCGGAGTGATCCCTCACTTGTTTCAAAGTCTCGAAGAGTTCTGGAAAGGTGTGATGGATGGAACCTGTTCATTGGCCGTGGTCGATGTCAAAAGCATGAACCAAGGCAATCTTTTGTTTAAAGATCACCCGATGGTTCGCTCTGGAAAAATTGCTGTGTCGTTTTGGTACACGGAATCAACTCAAGCTCTAACTTACAGTACTTTCGATATTCCAAATCTTGGTTTGATCAGAAAGGGTGTCAGTCTTAAAGGGCAAATTAAGTCAGCGCTTAGAATTTTCAACGAGCAAAATAAACTTCGCACTGAAAATAGAGCGCTCAAAATTGATTCTGAGAAATTTGATCGCCAAATTGATCAACTTATTGAACGTGTTGAACACGACAAGCAAGTTGCTGCTTATCAAGAAAAACTTCTAAGTCTGGAAGAGCGTATTGATACGCTTAAAAAATCAGTTGATTTCAACACCGCCATCGAAGCCTTGGCCGATGAGTGGGATGATGTTGGCGAGTTCGCGACGTTTGAACTCTCAAGTACCGGTCAAAAACTTGTTTCACCAAAACTTGGCGGCAGAAAGTTTAGAGAAATTCCATCGCTTTGGCTTGGTAAAACATGTGCCCGCGGCATCGAGTTCTTCGCTCAGAATATGGCTTCACAAGTAACGCTTGATCTGATGGGCGGTGATATCATGGCCCTAGCGGTTCGCGGTATTTACGAAAATCCCGATCGTTTGGTTTTCTTCAAAGTTAAAAATGACGAGTTCATGAATATGTTCGCTTGGGACGCTCTTGAGCGCGCCCTGTCCGGACTTCATTTGTATTTCGAACAACGCGATCGCGGAGAATCCCTGCGCGAAGACGGTGTGATTTCTCCTTGGGATCTGCTTGGAAAACTGGATGACTATCTTTTTGGCGTTAACCCAGCTCAAGCAGCTCGTGGAAACGGCAATAAAGAAAAGCTCGCGCTTATCGACCTAGACTTTAGTGATCTGGTTGAAACAGTTCGTCGCTATAAAACAGTTCGCTTTCAGTGGCCTAATTTTTATCGCGATTTCTTCGCCAAGCTAAAGCAGACAAAACTTAATAACTTCACAGTGACAGCGATGGGTGTTTCTCACGTCGGTCTCTTGGTTGATCACGAAGGTTTGGATGCAACTCTTAAAACGATTCAAGCCTTTTCGGGTCGCTTTCCTTACTGGAAGTACTTTGAAGATGTTGACTTAGTTCTTGGTCAAAGTCTTAAGCCTCGCGTGAAGATGGTTCCTCTTTCTTCTCTTGGTTATTTAAATCAAATTGACCAAGCTAGACTCGACACCGGCATCCTCGAAAATGCAGCGAGAACAAATGCTAAGCCTGAAGTGGACAACACGATTGTGGTTCCAGCTCAGTCTCGTCCATGGCGATCCGCTCCTCATCAAGATATGTAATCTATGCAAACTCGCGCCTCTCTCTATGTTTATCCAGAGCTGCTGGCGCGAAATATTGCCGACCTAAAAATCTTAGCGCCCGGAAAAGAAATCATTCCTATGGTTAAGTCCAATGGCTACGGTCATGGCGCGGTTGAGATTTCTAATACATTAATGGATCTTGAGATCAACATTCTAGGTGTCGCTTCCTTGGCCGAAGCACTAGAGCTTAGAACTCAAATGGATAAGAGCGTTTGTGAGATCTATGTTTTTTCTGATCCACAACTTAGCGACGCTGAAAATTTGTCTTTGTATCAAGACTTTCGCCTAACCCCTGTGATCTCAAATCAAAGTGACTTGAATATTTTTTTGAAGGCCAAAGAGTTTGCTGGCACGCCTTTAATTTTAAAGTTCAATACTGGAATGAACAGACTTGGACTTGCGCCACAAGATCTCGAATTAATTTGTGGGCTGATTAAAAAGTCCGGCAGGAAGTCGATTGATCATGTCATGACTCATTTTGCCTGTGCTTCACAAAGTATCGAACTTGCTCACAATACGAGACAACAAGATGAGTTCGCCAATATTATTTGTGAACTTAAGAAATCTGGACTCAGCGTCCACGCGACTTCAATTGCTAACTCTGGCGCACTAGAGCAAAAAACGGGTCTTGAGTACTCACATATTCGTCCGGGCTTGATGATGTACGGCCCCTCGTCACTAATACCTGGAATCAAAAGTCAGTGGAATGGTCGAATCATTTCGTCTTTAAAAGTTCGCATTCTTGAAACGAGGCAAATGAAGAAGGGTGATCCGATCGGCTATGGCCTCACACCTATTTCCAAGGATGGCAAAGCTTTGATTGCCTCAATCGGCTATGGTGATGGCTTCAATAATCGCTACCAAAAAAGTAAATTTCAAATTAGCGACAGCAATCAAACCAAGCACGATGTTCAAGTTGTTGGGCGAGTGAATATGGATATGGTTCAGCTTTTGGCAGCGCCGGAATGTTCGATTAAAGCAGGGGAGTTAGTTTCATTTTGGGATGACGATCCGCATAGCATCGATCAGATCTGTAGCACTTCTAAGAGCATTCCCTACGAGCTTTTTTGCCAATTGTCTGTTCGCGTTCCTAGGATTTTCAAGCTACCATAAAGCATGGAAACAGCTTCTGCCCCAGTTAAACATTCTTGGCTTCATCGCCGGATCTCAAAGATTGGCAAACAAGTCATCGAGACGATTGATGGTCTTGGTCATATGGTCAACTTTACTGGGAGAGTTTTTTATTGGGCGATTAGACCTCCATGGCGCCTTAAGCTGATACTTCATCAATTTTACTTTATCGGAAATAAATCATTACTTATCGTCGGACTCTCAGGGGCTTTCACCGGTATGGTAATGGCCTACCAAGTTTACTTTGGCTTTCAATTAATCTCGGTTGACTCCCTGGTTGGCCCCGTTGTTGCGCTTTCTTTGGCCAAAGAACTTGCGCCTGTCTTAACTGGATTAATCGTCGCAGGTCGCGCCGGCTCCGCTATGGCGGCACAAATTGGCTCAATGAAAGTAACTGAACAAGTCGATGCTCTAGAAGTCATGGGCATTAATGGCGTTCAGTACTTGGCCGTCCCTCGAATTATTGCGACAACTTTTTGCATGCCGATGCTGTGTTGTCTTTTTCTCTTTATTGGCAATATTGGCTCTTATTTCGTGGGCACAAAAGCTCTAATGATTGACGAGGCCATGTATCTCTCTAAGCTTGGGGAGTTTATGCATATGAGTGATTTCTATCAAGGAGTCATCAAGGCATTCTTCTTCGGCTTCATTGTCGCGTTGATTGGTACGTATTTTGGCTTTGGCGTCACAAAAGGTGCTGAAGGTGTTGGTAAGGGAACTAACCAAGCGGTTGTTTGGGGAATGATTTTTGTTCTTGTTCTGGATTACTTTTTAACCAGCTTTTTGGTGAAGATATTATGATTGATCCAAGCCAAATTGCCGTCGATGTAAAAAACGTCACCAAGACCTTTGACGGTCATACCGTTTTAAATAATCTGAACTTCTCGATTCCAAAAAATAAGATCATTACCATTTTGGGCTTTTCTGGCGCCGGAAAGTCGACGCTTTTAAAACATATTTTAGGCTTAATGCTTCCTACTTCGGGCTGTGTTGAGGTCTTGGGTCAAGATCTCACTTTGCTTGATAAGGTTCAGCTTCGCGAGTTTAGAAGAAATTTTGGAATGCTTTTTCAATACGCTGCGCTATTTGATTCAATGACAGCGATTCAAAATGTAACTTTTCCACTTAGAGAATTTACCGATCTAAGCGAAGATCAAATGTATCAAAAAGCAGCTGATCTTTTAATTTCGGTTGATATTCAAGAAGTGGCTTTTAATAAACTACCCTCTGAACTTTCAGGCGGCATGAGAAAGAGGGTGGGGCTGGCCCGCGCTTTGGCCCTGTCTCCACATATTATGCTTTATGATGAGCCCACCACCGGTCTTGATCCGATTACGACAAAAATGGTCAACGATCTAATTGTTGAAACGCAAAAGAAAAATATTAGCCGAGGAATGACCTCAATCATTATTTCCCACGATGTGAGAGCAACTCTGCAAATTTCCGACTTTGTTGCCTTTCTAGACCGTGGTAATATTGTTGAGTATTTACCTGCTCCTGAGTTCGCCAAATCTAAAAATGAATTGGTTCAGGAGTTTATTAATCTTTAAGATGAGATTAAGTAAGCAAGGATGCTGACGCGTGAACGAGTTTAAAGTTGGCTTAATGGCCTTAGCGACACTAGCTTCGGTTGTAGTCATGTCCTTCAAAATTACATCCAACCAATCTGGTTTTGGTGATTACGTGCCGTACAGGACAATTGTGTCCGATGCTTCAGGTATTTTTCCAAAAACTCCCATCAAAGTCGCTGGTATCAATGCCGGTAGAATTAAGAATATTGAGTTGACCGGTAACCAGGCTCTCATCACTTTTGAAGTTCTCGAAGACATTAAAGTACCAGCGGATTCAAAGCTTAGAATTAAAACTGTTGGTTTTTTAGGTGATAAGTATATTGAAATTTCTGTCGGAAAATCTCAAGAGCGCCTAGATTCGATGGGCTTCTTGATTGCTGAAGAAGCCGGGGGCATGGAAACCCTAGTTAAAGATGCTGCAGAAGTTTTAAAAGATGTGCGCGAGATCACTAAAAGTGTAAAAGATGCCCTTGCACCAGAAGGGCAGGAACCAGCACTTAAGAAGATCATGCAAAACGTTGATGAAATGGTGATCAACGCAAAAGATGCTACAGCATCGATGAAGCGAGTTCTTGGTGATAACGAAAATAAGCTGAATAAAATGATTGATGATCTTGGTAAGTTCTCTGGAGAGCTTGCCAATCAGACCAATACAGAAAATCCAGAGAGTTCACTTCGAAAGGTTAAAAAGATCTTAGCTAATCTCGACGATATGACTCTTGATATGAAAAATCTCGTAGCCGATATTAAGGCCGGTAAAGGGACTGTCGGGAAACTTCTTGTTGAAGAAGAAATCGCCGATGAAGTAAGGGCCACGCTAGCGGGTGTACAAAAAATCGTTGGTAAAGTCGATGCTATTAGAACTGAGCTTGAGCTCTTTACTGGTGCTAACTCAGACTATGGTAGTGAAAGTGCTCTTGCGCTCAAAATATTCCCTGCACCAGAGCGTTTCTACCTCCTAGGGCTTGTAACTTCAGAAATTGGACCAGACAGATCTCGTACCATTGTCTCGACTGTTAACGGAGTTGAGACGACTGAGAATAGAGTTGAGCGCGACAGAGATACCTACCGCTTTAATATTCAGATTGGTCGCATCTTAGGTCCATGGACATTTAGAGGCGGCATTATTGAAAGTAGTGGTGGCCTAGGCGTTGATTACGATGTCAGAGATTGGGGCACAAGATTTAAGCTTGAGGCTTTCGATTACAGGAAGAATATTGGCATAAATTTAAGACTGAGCTTTGAACAACAACTTTGGAATGTATTCTATGGTCGTATCGCTGTAGAGGATTCATTAGAAGAAAACCGTAGTGCTACGCTGAGTGCGGGAATGCGCTTTAACGATGAAGATCTGAAAGGTCTTATCGGCTTCTTCTTTTAGTGAGTGGTGAGTTTTAATGAACGACAAAATTGAGCGAAATTGGCTTATCAGAACGAGATCAATGCAGATCTTGGGGCCGGTAAGTCTGGAAAAAGTTCTAGAGCTTATTGAGAAGAAATCCCTTCGCGATGAAGATGAAGTTAGTTCAGGTAATGGCTATTGGTTTTGTATACGTGAAGACCAACTGGTTGATCGCTATCTTATACAAAAGCAGAAGCAAAGCTTTAACCCGATTACCGAAGCTCCAAATGTTTTGACTCAAGATGAAGTGATTACACCTGTGGAGCCTCAATCTGAGCGTCGAAAAGTTGAAGAGGAGACGATTGCTCCAGCACAGGAAGACCTTGAATACCCAGATATGGCCATGTCACTGGATGACTTACCAAACGAAGAACATACTGAAGAATCTGTGCCTCCACTTGGACTAGAAGAAGAAGAGGAGGATGAAGAGCGCGAAGATATAACGATGGTCGCCTCTGGTCTTCAGTTGCCAGTCAAAGAGGAAGTTAAGCCTGCTGCGCCAGTTGAGCCGGAACCTGAGCCTGCTCCTGAACCAGTCGTCACGAAGCCAGCTCCTCCAGTTGAAGGAACTGAAGAAATTCCAGTTGTCTTGACTAAGAAAGTTCAAAAAAAAATCGAAGGCCGCAACTAAAAAATCGGCTAAAAATGATCGCTATTTATTTGTACTTTTGGCACTCGTCTTATGCTTAATCGTTGGAGTCGTTTATTATTATCGAACGATTCTTAATCGTCCGCTACCGGGTTTTGAAACATCGTGGTTGATCAATTCGGCCTATGCACAAAACGCACTACTCACAAGCGCCACTAAAAAAAAAATGCTCTAACCTTTGAAGCTTTAGAGAACGCTTCGGGAGCAATCCTCCCTATAATCGACGAGCGCGGTTTTGCGCTTTCAAGTGAAGGCTTTGTGCCATCCACAGAAGGCTGTAAGATCACTTTTAGACAAGAGCTTGCCGCAATTGATTCACTCAACAAGAAAAACCTAGAACTCTCTGAAAAATGGGGCCAGCGATTTGATCGTTGTGCACAGAAATTAAACCCAGAAGAGTTACTGCGCCATCAGTTAGCCTCTAGCCCATCTTCCGAGTGGGAAAGCATGTTGAAGAAAAGTAATTTATCTAAATCTCGAATTGATGAACTGCTTGCGATTGCTCAAAAACGAATAGCTTTTAGAGTGAAGGTCGAAAGGCTTCGTGGAATAATCGAACAAATTTTAAATTTTAAGAGTAGTGACAATAAAGCAAAAGATGGAATCGTATTGCAACGATTTGGCCGCGATCTCACTCGATTTCCAAACGGCGTCCTAAAACAATTTGGTCTTTTGCTCCTTGCCAGTGAAGCCAAGAATAGATCGTTATTAAAATCACTTATTGAAGAAGTCGTTCACTGGGAACAAAGAGTGCTTCCCTTTTATGGTATCGACATGCCTCTAAGTGATGAGACCTGGAAGTCAGTTGATGTTCTGCTTATTAATGCGACAGCCGTAATTGATGATTCGGTCTTGCTTCGAGCTTTTGGAACGCGAGTTTTTCAGTTTATTGAACGCACTAAGCTTCCCAAGTTTTCAGATCTCGTTGATACAACTTGGAGCCTTAGTGAGCTTCGAAAATTAGCAAGGTCAGCTTGGTATGCACCACTTATTCCTGCCTTTTGGTATTCACAGTTGGCCGGTAGAGTCTCGACCAATGAGATTGCTATTGTCGTTGATTCACTTCTAGAGCGAACTCCAGCAAAGAATTGGAATAGTCATGACTTATGGGTTTTCAGTGATTGGTTGCCAGGTAATACCAACAAACGTGATGATATTTTTGAGGCGGTTAAAGAGTTATCTAAGCGCGAAGAGCCATATCTTAGAGAATTATTGGTTCGTTTTAGTGAAAACTCTATTTTGAGAAGAGAATTAGAGAGTCGAAAAATTATCCCAAGCAAAGCCTTGTTCAAATTAAAAAGAGACTATTATACAGATCTACTCAAGCAGGGGCGTCAAGTCGACTACGCTCTCTATCAACTGACGGCGCTAGGAGATGAAGACAAAGAATATCTTTGGTGGTTTGTCTTCAATCCTTTTAGAGACTAATTATTTTAACTTTGTTTGAACGTACAGTGAGATGAGCGAAGCTCTCGCTTCTTCGTCTTCGATATGGTTGAAGTTTTCAAGTGCTTCTTTTTTAGCGGCTTTAACTTCAGGCGAATGAGGGTGATACTTGGTGGCAGTCTCTTTTTTGGCTTCTTCTTCTTTGTTACCAGCACCCAGCTTGGCCATCATCGCCGTTTTAGTAGAGAAAAAGCTGGGATCATTCTGAAACAGAAGTCGTTTTATTTGATTCTTAAGACTAGGGAATTGGGCTTCGATTTTTTTTATCAAAACAGTTTGTAAAAAGCTTAACTCCTGACCGTAGGCGGGGTGATCGGTAAGTATCGTGAGTACTCCTCGGGAGTTTTTTACAGGTAAGGTGTGTTTTGCCAGCTTTTGACCGACGATCTGCGGCCAAACCTTCACCAAGTGAAGAAAATCAAAAACATCCTTGGCATGGGCGCCGCGCTTATGTGCTTGATCAGATTTTTGTTTATGCCCCCCTGAATTATAGGGAGCGAACTGTTTTAAAAAATCTGAGAGTCCTTTAAGGGCCATAGTCTTTTTTTCTCTGTGCGTTATTTTGCCGCCGTCCTATCAATGTACTATATTCTCTGTATGCTTGAAAAAACACTGCGTCTTTTATTAACTTCGATTCTACTGAGCGCATGTTCTGGATATCAGTTTGTTGAAAACGATAACCCGTTGGCCATTCACGGAATACGCTCGTTAAGCATCCCCATGTTTATTAATAAATCACCACTACCCGAAGTTGGCGCTCTCGTTACAAAAGAGATCACTCTTTTATTATCAAGCTATCCAGGATTAAAAATCAACTCAGGTGAAAGTCTTGGTAGTGATGCTATTTTAGTCGGTGTCATTGGTGGACAACAAAGTTTGTCCGAACTGGTTCAAACGACGGAGCGAAAATTTACTTCAGGTGACCTCAAGACATCTCTTGGGACTAGAAAAGAGTTCTATGTTCCAACGGGCTCCTCGCTTGTTTTAGATGTTCAATTTATATTGATAAAAAATCCTCGTCGTGAAGATTTAGAACTGATGAAGAGCGAGTTAGCTCCAGTTATTGTCGCTCACCCACGAGTGGTGCTTAATCAAAGCCTTAATCTTAATGCAAGCTTCACTCGAGTCGTTGGCGCCACAACGGATATTGATTCACCAGGCTTAGTGAATCTAACAAAAAATAAGGCGATTTTAGATCGAGCTTTAGAAGAAGGTTCTAAATCCCTCGCTAGTCAATTTAAGGACGTCGTACTCAATGCTTTCTAAATGGAACCCCTGGGACTACGCCCGAAATCATTCTCATTTCATGCCAGAAAGCGCCAGATTGTGTGCTTACTATTGCTTTGATCCGTTTGTTGAAAAGGTTTTATATGCGCGCTTTCTCGCTTCAAAAGCCGAAGGTGCGCCTCACGCAGTCTTAGGCAGTGAGATTACTCCTGAGTGGGTAGAAGAGAATATTTTAGGTAGCGATCTTTTTGGAGAGCCTGCTTCGTATCGCGTTTTGCATGCAGAAGGATTACCTGCCAAGACGCGGAAATTTCTCCTTGAAAATACAATCATCCCTGAAAAAGGACACTTGATCTTAAGTTTTTCTAGCGATGATAAATTCTTAACCGAGTTTTCAAAAAAACAAGAAGGTCACTTCTTCAAAATTCCATCGGTACCA
This sequence comes from Halobacteriovorax sp., assembly GCA_002716825.1. Taxonomy (GTDB): domain Bacteria; phylum Bdellovibrionota; class Bacteriovoracia; order Bacteriovoracales; family Bacteriovoracaceae; genus UBA4207. Next base: position 46,841 of record PBCC01000052.1, read on the forward strand.
TTTTGGTTTAATGACAAACTGTTAGATTTCTTTGCCGATGGCATGGGAATGAGACTTCCTTGGGATGTAAAACAATATCTTCTTGGCTGCGTCGAGGCCGAAGGTGGCGAATTTGTTGGAGCTTTAAAGCAGATCGCACTGGCCATGCCTGTCAGCGATATTACGCTTGAGAAAGTTCGCGATGTTATCGGAGTCAAGAGACTGGATCAGTTTGCTCTGGCTGAAACTTTTTGCAAAAAAGACTTCACGTCTTTTTATCAATTTTTCTTAAAAGAAAATCATTTTGAAAGTCTAGGATTCGATTCTCTTCGAATGTTCTTTTCCTTTATGCAGGGGCATCTTCTGAAAATTTCAGACCCGCGCTATATTGATTCGAAACCTAAGCCCTCTCAATACGATCGCTCGATTCAAGCCTATTCCAAAACGTGGCAATTAGAAGAACTTAGAAAGTTTGTGGGTATTTTTGCTCAGTATGAAATGGAAGCAAAAATGAAGTCAGACTTTTTGATTGATAGAATGCGTAGAGATTATCTCTCTCATCTTTAAGTCGTAGAAACAAAAAAAGCGCACTCGCGGTGCGCTTTCAATATTGTAAACTAAAACCGAAGTCTTAGAGTTTGTTGATTTGTTGAGCTAGACGGCTAGTCTTACGAGCAGCTGTATTAGCTTTAATCACGCCTGTTTTAGACAAACGAGCAAGAAGCTTTTGTGCTGTAACAAGAAGTTTTGCAGCAGTTGGCTTGTCGTTTTCAGTAATTGCAGCGCGAACACTTTTAATAGCACTACGAACTGAAGTCGTTTTAGTTTTGTTACGCATTGTGCGTACTTTAGTTTGACGGGCACGTTTTTCAGCAGACTTATGGTTAGCCACGGGGACTCCTCACTCACATTCACTAGTATTAACAAAATTCGAAGCCCATTTTTAGTCCAGCTCCCTAGAACTGGCAAGGTTTTATTTGAGATTCCACCTGCTTGAGGATAGGATGCATGCGATTTCCAGTACTTATTTAACGCTAATGGCCAAGCTTTCGAGGTAAATTATGTCTGAAATTAAGACTATCGGTGTCATCGGTGCCGGACAGATGGGAAGAGGGATTGCTCAAGTCGCTATTCAATCTGGTTACGATGTTCTTCTTTTTGATGCTTTTACTGACGGTTTAAATAAAGGTGTGAGCTTCATTCAAGCTCAGCTTAATAAAGGAATCGAAAAAGGTAAGTGGGATAAGGCCGCGGCCGAAGCTGCTCAAGCCAGACTTCGTCCAGTCGAGGAGTTAACCGCATTAAAGATTTGCGATCTCGTCGTTGAAGCAGCAACAGAGAATAAAGCAATTAAGTTTGATATCTTCGCTGAGCTGGATAAGATTTGTCCGCCCCATACAATTTTAGCTTCAAACACCAGTTCAATTTCAATCACTGAAATCGCTGCTAATACTTCACGTCCAGATAAAGTCGCTGGCATGCATTTTATGAACCCAGTGCCTGTTATGAAATTAGTTGAAGGCATTAAAGGGCTTGAAACTTCGGCCGATACTTTTGCCACGGTAAGAGCGACAGCAGAGAAAATGGGCAAAACATTTATCGCCGCCAGAGATATCGCCGGTTTTGCAGTCAACAGAATTTTGATGCCGATGATCAATGAAGCTGTCTACGCTCTATATGAAGGTATCGCTTCTGCTGAAGATATCGATACGGCAATGAAGCTTGGAACCAATCAGCCTATGGGCCCGCTTGCGCTTGCCGACTTTATTGGACTTGATACTTGTCTGGCCATTATGGAAGTGCTGCACGATGGTCTTGGAGATACGAAGTATCGTCCTTGCCCTCTGCTTAAGCAGTATGTTCTGGCCGGTCGAATGGGCAAAAAATCAGGAAAAGGTTTTTATGAATACAATGTATGAAACTTTAACGATTGAGAAAAAAGGCGACTTCGCTCTTTTAACACTTAATCGTCCAGATAAACTCAATGCTCTTAACTCAACAGTCCTAAGTGAACTTAAGGCAGTGTTTGAAGCCTGGGGCAAAGATGCTCAAGGTCTTAAAGGCGTTGTTTTTACCGGCGCAGGTGATAAAGCTTTTATTGCCGGAGCTGATATCGCACAGATGTCGGATATGAATGTCGATCAAGCGCGCGAGTTTGGAAGCCTTGGTCAAAGCGTAACACTTGCGATTGAAAATACTCCATTTCCAGTGATCGCTGCAGTTAATGGCTTTGCCCTAGGTGGCGGCTGTGAAATGGCCATGGCCTGCGACTTTATTTATGCCACGACAAGTGCGGTTTTTGGCCAACCTGAAGTGAAGCTAGGACTTATTCCAGGTTTTGGTGGAACGCAAAGACTGGCAAAACTTATTGGTCGTGCTCGCGCGAAAGAAATCATTTACACCGGAAGAAATGTAAAGGCTGATGAAGCTCATCGCGTGGGACTAGTCGTTTCTCTCTTTGAAAATAAAGACGAACTACTTGCAGCGGCTTTTAAAACTTTAGATTACGTCGCAAAAGTTTCTCCAAACGCGGTTAAGCTTTCTAAACAGGTGATGAATACTGGCAACGACTTAACTGTTGAGGCTGGATTAAAGACTGAGTTGGCCCAGTTTGCGGCCGTGTTCTCTTCTGAAGATATGAAGGAAGGCTGCAAAGCCTTTGTTGAAAAAAGACCAGCACAATTTAAAGGCTGCTAAAGGAATATAAGGAATACAAAGATGAATGATTATCAAGAAATTCGCGACATGGTTTCAAAGTTTGCCGACGCAGAAGTAGCACCTTTATCGGCACAGATTGACCGCGAAGGAAAAATTCCACCCGAGCTGATTAAAAAACTTGGTGAGAATGGTTTTCTTGGCTCTTATATTCCCGAAGAATACGGCGGAGCAGGGATGGATTATTCTTCGTACGCTATCATCGTCGAAGAGATCTCTAGGGCGTGTGCTTCAACAGGCGTTTTAGTTTCTGCTCATACTTCACTATGTGTGTGGCCAATTCTTGAATTTGGAACGGAAGAACAAAAAAAGAAGTATTTACCAAAGCTCGCCACAGGTGAGTGGATTGGCAGCTTCTGTTTGTCTGAGCCGGGCGCGGGTAGTGATGCTGGCAGCCTGACAACATTTGCTGAAGATAAAGGTGATCATTTCGAAATTAATGGTTCTAAAAACTGGATCACTAATGGTCGCGAAGCTGATATCGCCATCGTTTTTGCTAAGACTAAAAAGACGGACGACTATAAAGGTATCTCAGCTATCATCGTTGAGACTAAATCTCCTGGTTACGAGATCATTAAAATTGAAGACAAGCTTGGCATCCGTGGATCATCTACTGCCGCTCTTGCTTACGATAATATCAAAGTTCCAAAAGAGAACTTACTCGGCCAACCTGAGAAGGGCTTTAGAGTGGCAATGGCGACTCTAGATGGCGGACGCATTGGCATCGCCGCTCAAGCCCTTGGGATCTCTGAGGCGGCTTTTAGATACGCTAGAAACTATGCACTTGAGCGCGTTCAATTTGGAAAGCCACTGGCCAATCTCCAAGCGATTCAATTTATGCTGGCAGATATGTCGACTAAAATTGCAGCGTCGCGTCTATTAATTCATGATGCGAGCCAAAAGAAAGATCGCGGAGAGTTCTATTCAAAGACCTCGGCCCAAGCGAAACTTTTTGCAGCGGAAGCGGCCATGTGGATAACAACAAAAGCCATTCAGGTTTGCGGTGGCAACGGCTACACCAAGGAATACCCAGTGGAGCGTTATTTCCGCGATGCCAAAATCACAGAGATCTATGAAGGGACTTCTGAGATTCAAAGAATTGTGATTGCATCGAATGAGTTAAAAGAAGCAGCTCGCTAAGTTTTTAATATTAAAAAGCATTGGCGGCTTACCTAGAGGCATGATACCACTTTTACTGCTAATATGCGGAGCACTGCCTCATGCTGAAAAAAATTTTGGAGAACCTTAGTATGGCCAAGAAGAAGACTGCTAAAAAAGCAGCTGCCAAGAAAACTGCCAAAAAAGCAGTAAAAAAGACAGCAGCGAAAAAAGCACCAGCTAAAAAAACTGCAAAGAAAACAGCAAAAAAAGTTGTAGCTAAAAAAGCCGCCAAAAAGACGGCTAAGAAAGTCGCAGCTAAAAAGACGGCTAAAAAAGTCGCTAAAAAAGCTGCCGCTAAAAAAACAACTGCTAAAAAGAAAGTTGTCGCCAAGAAAAAGACGGCCACAAAAGTAGCTAAAAAAACTGCCAAGAAAGTAGCTAAAAAAGCTGCTGCTAAAAAGACGGCCACTAAGGTTGCGAAGAAAGTCGCTGCTAAAAAAGCTCCGGCCAAAGCTGCGAAACCAGCTAAGGCAGAGAAAAAGGCAAAGGTCTCACCTAAGAAAGCTAAAGGTAAAAAAGGCAAAGAAGAAGCCGAAGTAAATACAAAAGCAGCAGGTGATGAAGACGAAGACGAAGATGATGCCAAAGGCTCATCGGGCTCACTTGGCTTTGATGACAACTTTAAGTTTGATGATGACTTCCAATTATCTGCTAAGGATGAAAAGAAGCTTATCACTGGCGTGAAAGAAGCTCTTGCTGATCAAGTTGTTGAACTGGCTGAAGACTATTCTCTAAAAGATATCTTCACTTCAATTCGCTCTATGGAGTTTTTTGAAGCTGAAAACGATGAGTGTCTAGAAAGAGGTTGTGATAACCCAACAACTTCAGGTGCTTATTGTCGCTTCCATTATATTAAGAACTGGAAAGATATTAAGAAGAAACAAACTCTACTTAGCGAAGGCAAGCTTCAAGCTTTCATTGAAGATCTGGTAACTAAGTATCCACCAAAATACGTTGAAAACATTCTCTCTGACCTTGTTGATGAAAAGTCATTTCTTGGAGTTCTTAAAGAGCTTAATATTGATGGCCTTGATGAATATGACGATGGATCAGATGATGATGATGGCGATGATGATATCGCCTTTGAAACCAAAACCACGAAAGGTTTTGACGACGATTGATTCTAAGTAAATTTGAGGAATATAGCGAAATAAAGTCGTTATATTCCTCAATATCTTCTTTCTAATTAAAGTGAATCCACACAAAGTTCTTTATTAGCCTGACAGTCAACACATATAGCATCTTCAGCATCAGGATCGGCCAATGATCCGCCAAATGCGCTAGATATTGAAAATGCGATTTTACTGTCATCGCCATTAATTTGTATAAAGGTACTAGAATTTAGCTGTGCATCCGCGCACTCAACAACAATACCTGCCTGATCATCATTTTTGACTTGGCATTTGGTCCCAGAATTCTCTCTGCCAATTGCATCTACATACTTTAAAGTTACTTTTGAGCCTTTTATAGTAATTTCGTGAAGCATGTCAGGTGAGGTTGCTCCCATAAGATCTTTTTCATGGCATTGATATTTTTTTGCAAACACGTTCATGCTCAATAGAATCGACGTCATAATAATGATTGTTTTCATAGTAGCTCCTTTTGTAGGGCCAATGTATCAAGCCTGGGATGAGCGCAAGGGGAGATAGACTGAACGTGAATATAATTTATGGAGCCAAAAGGGGACTAGCAGGATCATTTTGCTACCATTCAATGACTTAAATACTGTAAAAAAATCACATTTATAGTCCAAATCTCCCTAATCACATCACTTCCTGCTACAACCTTTTGAAACCACGCTTAATCAGGAAGGAAATCCCATGCGCGTATCACGACGTCTTCTCGCCGCCCTCGTTCTATTGCTCTCAGTCTCGCCTTTATGGGCGAACTTGCCGGATGAAGTTAATCACCCGCCATATCGTGTTGCCCATGAACAATCACAGGAGCAAACAAGAAGTCGCCAAGCTAATTTAGAGCAGGCCAATGATGCTCAGGAGCAGGCAACAAGAAACCTGCAAGAGTTAAAGGATCGTAAGCAGCAGCTTGAAAGTGAGCGTGCAAGCGGTGTCAGCGATCAACAGAGATTAGAAAATGAAATTCGCGCCCTCGAGCAGGCTATTGCCAATGAAAGATCGTCCATCGACTCAGCTGAACAAGAGCAACGTGCAGTTTCAGGTCAAAGAGAAGTAGTACTTAGAGAAAGAGACGGAGTGGCAAGAGAGCTCAATGCCGCTAGATCAAGACTTCAAAACTTAAACAATGAACTTAGCCTCCGCATTGCTGATCGCGATCGCGCAGCTGAACGCCTTCAGGGGGCTCAAAACCAAGCAGGTCGTCTGGCCCGTGAATTAGAACAAACAACAAACGAGCTTAGCGCTGCTGAGCGAGAGCTCGATAGACTTGAGCGCGAGGGTCGCCAAGCGCAACAGGCGATTCCTGTACTTGAGCGCGAAGTTGTTCAAAATGAAAGAAGAAAAGAACAAGCCAGTGAGCAAGTGCGTAGTGCGCGTCTTGAAGTGGCCAAAGCTAAGCGTGAGCTAGAACCTGCTCAAGCTGAACTTAATGCTGCCAAAGCTGATCTCGCTGAAGCGGAAAGATTGTACGCACCAATTGAAGGACAAATTCGCGATTTAAGTACAAAAATTGCAAAAGCTGAAAGAGCTAAAACAAAACTTGAAACTGAGATTAGCGATCTTGAGCGTCAGTACGCTGCCGCTAATGCCACTCGTGTTCAACTTGAGAATGAAATTAAGCAAAAAGAAGATCAACTCAATGCCGCCAATGCGCGCCTGCCACAACTTAATGCCTCAATCACAAGTAATACAAATTCTCGCGAAGCTAAAAACAACCAAGTCATCACTCTTGGAGAGCGATTAACAGAGCTTCGCGCTGGTCCTCAAAATCCTGCTACGCAAAGAGAGATCACTTCAATCATGGGCCAGCGTCGTGATCTACTTCGCGAAGTGGCACAACTTGATCGTGAAATTGCAAAAGAGCAGTCGGAAAAAGATGGCTTCGTGACTTTGATTGCATCCCTAAACAGCGAACTTCCAGCGCTTAGAACAAGACTTTCTCAAACAGCTCCTAGAGGTGAAGAGATCTTGATCGCTATTAAAGCGAAGAAACTTGAAGTTAAAAGCATCGATCAAGAGATCAAAGTTGATCGCCAGAGTATTGCTTCACTTCAGACTCAATCACAAGCACTACGTAATCGTGTGCAGATTGCCGGTGTGAGAGTTCAAAATGCCAATAATACAGTCTCGGCCATTAATACTCGCATTACTTCTGCAGAAAGATCGGCCGAACAGGGCCTAGCAAGAGTGCAAGAGCTTTCTCGTGAAATCGCAGCCGCCAATACACAGATTGAAAGAAATCAAAGAACAATGGATGAAAATCGTCGCCGTATTGTTCAGCTTCGTCCGGCCAGAGATCAACTTGCAAGTCGTGCCAGCACTTTGGCCCGTGGACTTGACTCTGTCGAACGCGATATTCGCGTGCAAGAAAATGAAGTGTCACGTATGCAGGCAACTGTATCTCAG
>PBCC01000053.1 GCA_002716825.1 Halobacteriovorax sp.
CAATGTTTCATTTGTTGGTTCAGATGAATTACTCAAAAAATTAGTGATAGAGCAAGAAGGATTACAAGTTGATCTCACTCAACGATTACTGAATTCGCAAGTGCTTCCTCCATGGAATGATTTGAGTATTCCGCTAGTTAAAGACTATCAAGTTGATATGAGGCGATACTTCAAGAAAGAAAAAATGAGTGAAGAGTTTAACTTTATTTCACTCGAAGGTTATCTCTACGCAAAAATATTTGTTCAGATCTTAAGCGAATGTGGCCCTAAGGTCTCTCGAAATTCCTTTATGCAGAAAGCGCAGACTCTTAAGAACTTAAATGTTGGGCTAGATGAGGATGCAAGTTTTTCATCCAAAGAGAATCAAGCTCTTCATAGAATTTATTTTACTGAGTATTTTAATGGAGCGAGCCGTTTAGTTAAGGACTGGAACCGCTTTTTGCCAACGGGAGCTCAGTAATGCTCAAGAAAATACAAAAAGCTCTAAGGATTAAAAGTTTAGCCCATAAGATTATTGTCCCAAATCTCGTTATTGTACTTTTGACAAGCATTGCCGCCTTTTCATTTGCTAAAAATAAACTGGAAAAAACGGTACGAGATGAATTTAAGCTAAAGGGTGAAAGTATATCCAAAACTCTAGAAACAGGACTTCAAGAAACACTTTTGAATACCAGCTCCTCTGCAGTCCAAGGCTTTATCGATGAATACCGTAATATCGATGGAGTAAGTTTTATCATCATCTATGATGAGTTCGATCAACCGCTCGCCCATACTTTTACACCGGTCATTCCCAAAGAGTACCAAGTTTTTCAGGGGGGGAGTTCGTCTGAAAAGGTCTATAGTACAGATCTTTCGGTCAATGAAGTGAATGTCGGTGAATCAAGTCACTTCGTTTTTGATGCTCCTATTTTAGCCGGACTTTTAGGACGGGCCGTTATTGGGATGGATGTTGAACGCAAAGAGGCAGAAGTCATTGGACCGCTTAAAAATCTTTTTTTCATTTTCACCCTTGGGATTTTTGTCGCATTTTCATTTCTTGGCAGCTGGATTTTAGATCGTATCCTGCAGCCTATTAATCGACTCACAACTCAAGCCAAGAGGTATAGTTTAGGGCTCGAAGTTGAAACGGTTCACAGCACGACTCAAGATGAAGTGGGCGCGCTAATTAAAGCATTCAATGATCTTATTGAGCGAAATAATAACTACAGAGAAGATTTAGAAGAAGAAGTACGCCAGAGATCCGATATTATCATTCAGCAAAAAGAGCAAATTTCGAATTCTGCCAGACTTTCGATGCTGGGGGAAATGTCGGCCGGCATTGCCCATGAAATCAACAATCCTTTAACTGTTCTTAGTACTGGTTGCATGATTTTAAAGAAACAAGTGAGTAAAGAAGAGATTAACCGCGAACGAGTGATGAAAATTGTCGATGATAATTTTAAAGTGATTCAACGAATCTCAAAAATTATATCTGGTATGAAAAACGTTTCAAGAGATGGATCAAACGATGTTTTTGAAGCGGCTAGTCTCAGAGAAATTTTTGAAGATTCCCTGTCTATTAGCTCTCAGCGTTTTCGAAATCAAAATGTCCGCTTGGACTGTGACTTAGATCATCCTAGCTTCGATTTATCTTTTAAGTGTCGCCATGTTGAAGTCTCTCAAATTATTGTGAACCTACTTGGTAATGCTTTTGATGCGGTTTGTGAGCTGGATAAACCATGGGTTAAAGTTAAGGCAGATATAGATGATGAGGATTTAATCATTAGGATCTCTGACTCAGGCCCTGGAATTCCAAAAGATGTCAAAGATCGAATCTTTATTCCATTTTATACAACTAAGCCCGTAGGTAAGGGGACTGGGATCGGTCTGAGCCTATGTCTTAGAATTGCTAATAATCACGGCGGCTCGATTACGTTAGACGAATCATCAGAGCACACCTGTTTTGTGGTTAAGCTAAAGCTTGACCCATCAAAGCATGTCTAGTTGGAAAGTTTTTGAAACTCTGAAATGAAATTAGCAGGTGCTTCTTCTTTTGAACCAACGCCAGCCTTAAGACCGCGCTCGACAATTTCTTCAAGACCTTCGAGAGCCGGCTTATCGAGAAAGTCAAAAGCGCCGAACTTTACAGCTTCGCGCATCAGTTCATCTGAGCCATGGGCCGTATAAAAAATAAACGGTACGTTGGCATTTAATTCGCGAATCTGTTTTATGACTTCAATACCATTCATCTCAGGCATATTAATATCGCAAAGGATGCAATGAATGGTTTCTGATTTAAAAACTTCGATACCTTTGGCACCGCGATTTGCCGTAAAGATTTTATCGGCAATATCTTCAAGTAGATCCTTAGAACTCTCAAGGATCATCTCTTCGTCATCAATTAGTAATAGATTGCCTTTCATAGTGACTCCGCTTTCGTCGCTCAGTGTTTAGTATAATATGTTTTAACTTTTTTGGTATCGGTTAATTCTGTCTTTTGCTCAGTTGTAGCAGTTAACTCGGGCTTTGCTGGCTCTATTATGGCGACTTTTGTCGCCTCTATAACTGGCTTTAAAAAATTATTATCAATTTGTAAGACTTCTTTTTGCAGGTAGTAATTAACGGCCTGCCTAAGTGTTTGAAGCTGTTCTTCCTTAAGACCGAAGATAAAGCCCATATACTGGGTTTTATCACCAATACGCTCAAGCTCACGTATGGGTTTAACGATGATGAGCGGAAGTTTAAAGCCTATATCTAATGAGAAGATACTTTTTGCAGGAATCTTTGCATTTGTCGCAAAAATGACAAAGAACTCACTAAGGCAAGTTACTAAACATGAATGTTGGATAAAAGCATTTGTGTACTTACTATAGTGATCGAGTACATAAGTCTCAACACCTGTCTCAACTGGCTTGGAAAGTGCCGGCAAGACAGTAGAGAGGCTTGTGCCACTGAGTTTATCTGGAGAGGTAATAACTTTTTCATAGCGTGTTACTTTTCGTACGGCCTCTGATTTTGAAACAGATTCCGTGATAAAAAGTAGGCAGTCTCGCTTGCTTGCTTTGCAGGCATCAATGATTGAGAAACTAAAGTCATAGCGCTCATCTGGCGACAGACTAGGAGTGTCACCTAAAATAATGGCATCCCATTCAAGTGTCATCAGGTGCTCGAATCGATCTTCTGTATATTCAACCTGTGAAACTTGTAGTCCATGCGAATCGTTTGGCTTTGTCTTTAAGTAATGCACATAAGTGGAAATTTGGCAGATGATTAAAATTCTTCTTGGTCGCTGTGATTTGGCTTTAAAGTTAAAATCAAGTTGAGTTTTAAGTGTATCCCAATTTAAAAACTCAGAAGATTTTTCGCCCCAGGCACTTTCTTGAGGTAGATCCCATGTCGTTTCAAATTGAGAATAGGCTCCGCTGGCAGGGGAACTCGCCTTAGTGCATGTTTTTAATTGCAGTGGCGCAGAGTTTTGTAGCCTGACAATTAAATCTTTGGTCACCGAAACATCAATATCGCTTGATAAAGTTGCGTTAAATTGATTCACGCTGTTGAGATAGACCTGTTGGTCAATGATCGCCTTGGCGTGTGTGTTTCGTGTCTCTGCAAAACGCTGAATCGGGATGAGCCCATCGCTGGCCAGGTAGAGGAGTTGAATTAAAAAGTTTAAAAGATCCCCGTCATTGGCGGCGATTAAGTTAATCCCGTACTTCATCCAATAGGATTTTCGCTCTAAGTCTTCAGACTTACCGATAATGCAGCCGATGGTAAAATAGGGAGAGAGTGCAGATTGTCGTATTTTGAGAACTTGATACAGAATATTTTCATTAATATAATCTTCATCGATAATTAAAATATAATTCTTTTTTCTATCCAGTTGTTCGGGGAAAAAATCAAGTTCTTCTGATTCAAAATGTTCTAATGAATAGTCGGAGGATAAACCCTTCTTGTCCAAAAAACGTTTGAAGTCATTGGGTGCGTCTTTTGATTTACCGTAATAGTAGATTGGATTTTTCATTGGCGAGTAAAACCTCTCACTAAAGATTTAATGAGCTGGGCCTGAAACTTTCCTGTTTGCTCAGGGTCTGGGATAAAGATTTTGAGTGCCTCTTTTGGTGAAAGTCCTGTGGTCATGATCAAGTTACTAAAATAGCTCGCTAGCCCGACTATCTTTGCTAGCGGATAAATCTTTGTTCCCCTTAATCCCATAGGGTAACCCGTTCCATTTTCATATTCACAGTGCTGTAACACAATTTGCTTAACCGCGGTCGGAATGTGGGGAATATCGGCGAGCATTTCGTAACCTTTTTCGGGGTATCTCAAATACTCACCTTTTTGTGCATCGGTCATTTGGCTCAGTTGAGGTCTAGAGTCGTGGTTGTACCAATCGAGTTTAAGTAAACCGACATTATGAATCATTGAACCCATTAGGATATTCATAAGCGTCTTCTTGCCAACCCATTCCTCATTAATTGAAATTACGCAGGTATAGAAAGTTGTAAGGACTTGGTGGTTTTTAGTATTGCCTGGCAGTTGGTTTAGGACTTGAGTGAGCATGGAGTTATTTTCAATTAACGAGCTGATATTATCGCAAAGACTTAAACCCTCTTCGTAAATGGCAGGGCTTAAGCCTCTGGTCTGCACTTCTTCGAGGTACTTTTCAGTAATCGAGGTGACAATTTTTTCACCTCCAATTTTAGATAAATGGGCCTTTTCTGAAACCTTTTTGAGTAATGAATTTACATAGTTAATATAGGATGCGCGATCATCAGTTTTAAAATAAAGCTGAGTTACATTATGCTTTTCACTATATTTCTTAATTCGAGTTGGGTCGATGTCTTCGCCTTTATTGATAAGCTTAAGGTATCGATCTTTACCAAGCCTAATATAAATATCTAAAATTGAAATATTATGAGTCGAAAATGATTCGATGGAAACGCTTGTGAAGAGCTGATCACTGAGAGTTTGTTCTTTAGACTCATCGAGTTCGCTCGAAGCCACCGGCGTGGCTATTTGCCAACTCTTGTACGGATTATGCTTTTGCATGATCTGAATGAGTTCTTTTGCTTCAAAAGGCGAGTACAAGATATTGGCAATGCCGATTTCTTTTAACTCTTTTTCAGTGAGATCGACTGATTTTAAATAGTCTTTTGATGGAACAAAAAGATAGATGACAGCTTTTGGCGAATTGATTCTTGCAAACTTAATAAGCGGCAGGAAGCCATGATTTTTGATTTCTATATCGATAAAGAAAAAGTCAAAATTTTGATCGGCTAAGAGTGTCTGAGCGACCTTGCCATTTTCAGCATACTCAGATGAGAAGTTATTGGCCTTAAATTCAGGGACAAGTGATTTAAGAACGAAGTTTGTGGTAGCTAGAAGTACTTTCATTGCAGTAATTGTACTTTATTTAGCCAATAAAAAAAGCTCCCATTCGGGAGCTTTTTATATTCTTGTATAAAACTTGATTACTGGCGTTATTTAACTTTCCAGTAATATTCCGTCACGAGCTGACCATTGTATTCGAATGGTACATCTGATGGAAGTGGGTACTCAACAAGAGTAGCTTTCTTCTTATCTGTGCCTTCAACGTTATAGCAAGCTGGAACACCTGACATACGTGGAGACTCAAGACCTTGTTTGAAAAGTTGGTTGTTATAACCCTTATCTGTAAGAGAGATAACATCACCTTTTGTTAGAAGGAATGAAGCACGGTCAACTTTTTTACCGTTAACGAGTACTTGTCCGTGGCTAACCATTTGTGATGCTGCAAGCATTGATGGAGCCCAGTTAAGACGGAAAAGAACGTTTGTTAGGCGACGCTCAAGGTTGATCAAGAGTGTGTCCATCCACGCACGTGAACGATCACGTTTTGCAGACTTAACGTAGTTAACAAGTTGCTTTTCGCGAATTGCATAATGATAGACAAGCTTTTGCTTTTCTTTCATACGAACAGCGTAGTCAGAGATTTTTTTACGACGGTTGCCGTGAACGCCAGGTCCGTATGGGCGACGATCAAGAGCGCCTGACTTACCCAAGCCTGGAAGCTCGAGGCCTAATGCGCGTTGAAGTTTAAAACGGCTACGTCCGGTAGTACTTTTTGCCATGGTCAAATTCCTCTATACCGAACACCTAGTGCTCGGAAGTTCAACTGTAAAATTGAGATTGGTATAGCTATCAAACGCCATGACTATGTGTCAACGGAGTCCTAGCCAAGAATCAAATGTTTAGGCGACTTTTTTCACTTTTATAATGCTTAACCATTAAATCTTGATACAGCGCATGGAGTTTTCTTGTATTAACACCGGGTTGGCCGCTTCCAATGACTTGATCGTCAATCTTGACGATGGGCACAATCTCCTTGGTGGTACTGGTTAAGAAAACCTCATCGGCCTTCTTCATCTCTTCTGGAGAAAAATTGGCTTCACTCATCTGTAGGTTTTGATTTTTGCCTAAATCCAGCAAGGATTTTCTGGTAATACCGCCCAAAAGACCGGCGTCTAATGGGGGAGTGATGAATTTGCCATCTTTTACAATCCAAATATTGGAAGTCGTTCCCTCGCTCACCATTCCTTGATGATTGAGCATGATGGCATCAAAAGCGCCAGCTTGCTTGGCTTCGGCCATGGCCATGACATTGTTTAGATAGTTACCAGACTTAACTGAAGGGTCTGTGGCCCGTTGATGTTTTTTAATCACATCAGCAATCACCATCCAAACACCCTTGTCATACCAATGGGAGGGATTAGGGTGGAGCTCTTTGCAAATCAAAATAAAATTACCGGTTTGTTCTTTGGTAGGATCAAGGGTGATTTCACCGGCTCCACGGGTACAAACGATTCGAACATAGCTCTTTTTAACGCCAAGACTTTTCACTGTTGTAATGAGTTGCCTAACAATCTCTTCTCTTGCAAATGGGAGAGGTAAGCCGATCTTACTGGCAGACTTTTCTAGGCGGTCCATATGGTCTTCAACCATGAACGGGACGCCATCGAGAGTCATGGTCACTTCATAAACCGAATCACCGTAAAGAAAACCACGATCGAAAACAGAAACACTGGCTTGTTCAGGTTTTAAGATTTGACCGTTGATATTAACGAGAGTTTTGTCTTTAATAGTCATTGGGTGATTGCCTCAAATCCATTGGGAAGCATATCCCATGCTTCAGAGAAAACGTGGACGCGCTTAGTTTTTTGGTTGGTGATATCGACAAAATCACCACCGTGATGGGCCCAGGCTAACACGCCCCCTCGGAGGCTAAAGGCTTTAAGCCCTTGTTGCTTGAGTTCGTTAACCCAAGGGATTGAGCGCTGGCCGATGGTATCGTAAGCGATGATTCTTTGCTCTTTAAATTCATTAAACTTGGCCAGAAAGTCATCCTTGGAAATGGCATTTGGTAGTATTGAAATGAGTCGTTCATTGGAGTTTCTGACATCGACTAATACATCATCCGAATTTAGATCTTCAGGTTTAACAAATGGTGTATCTGGATGCTGTTTCTCGAGAGTATTCGCCATTGAATTGACGATATGGGCTTTGTTTTGACGTCCGCTTAGATCGATACAGGAACTAAAAAGCAGCGTGATGGAGAGCAGAAGTATTTTCATGGCCAAATCATGTCATGACCCCGTAGTTTTTCCAAGCAACTTGGTTTGACGAAGCACGTCTAAAGACTAGATAATTATTGCATGAGAATAACTCTTCTTCTTTTTGTCGCTTTCTTTAGCCTAAACTTGCAGGCAGAAGAAACAGTACGTTTTGCCGAGTTTGATGACTTAAGTCCTGGCGCCGAATCTCTAGTGCGCGCCAATAATGGCAGCGGGGGCTTTTTCTTCGCCACCTACCAAGCACAATCGGGCAATGGCGACACTGTTGCAAGCGCTGCTCAGGCTTGGCTACCGATAGATAATGGTAATAGTCAGCGAAATCGAGTCTCCTTTGCAGCCACAACCTTAGTGCCAGATTTATCTACGGGAGTTTTTCAAACTTTTATTCGCGTTCTCAATAATTCGGGCAGCGTTCGCTACTTGCATGTGGCCGTTCGCGATCCTGATGATACCGATGATTATTATATCGTTAGCGGGCCTACCGCGTTTAGCTCGAATACATCACAAGTTTTAACCTGGTCCCAAGTCTCTATCGCCAATATCTGTACTTATACAAACTGTGATGATCTCAATTCGGGTACAACCAAGACGCAAGACTATGTCTTTTATTTTTTCCTCAGTTCTTCTCAATTTTCAATTGGAACAGGTGATACTTTCAATACTTCCCAAGCCGGCGGAGCTTACTTAAAAGGTAATTTCAGCGTCCGTTTACCGACAACCACGATTACCATCGATGAACTTCGTCGCGGTGACGGTAGATTGAAGGCGCTCTTTACCGGCGGAACCATTACCGATTTTAATCGCACGGTTGCCGTTATTAATGGCAGCGGGACAAGCGTTACTGGCGGTGGAAATGTTGGGACGGAGCTGAATGTCGCTGGTGCCGAATTAGTTGATCTTGAGACTGCTTCAACTTCAGGCGAAGCCAATATTAAACCGCTGGTTAATGGCGTTCTCTATAGTATTGGTATGGCGATTGAGGACAAATATCAGTTAACGACAGTGCTCTCTAATGTTCCTGCGGCCGTTGCCCCGGCCCAAATTGAAGCTCTATTAGAAAAACAGGCTTGTTATATTCTCTCGGCCGGCTTTGGAGAGAAGCATTTTATTACTGACTATTTTAGAGCGCTAAGAGACAAGATTTTACTTAAAACAGCATTCGGTACAAGCTTCGTCGATTGGTATTACAACACGGCCCCTCGTTATACGCCGCTTATTTACTCATCTCCGGTTGTGGCCTTTGTGGTGAGATGTCTTGCTTTCATGGCCTGGTTTTTAATTAACTTAGCGCTTATATGTCTTCCCATTATGCTTCTTGTTTACGCTTTAAACAGAAGTTCTCGCAAACGCGTTTAAATTAAAACCCTTTAGTTGACCTCCTGAGCTGTGCGGGCGTAATGTCCCTCAAAATTTGAGCAATGGCTTTGGGGGAACGATGATTCGTCAGATTATTCTAGTCTTAGGTTTATTATTTTTAGTCGCTTTAAACGCTGAAGCGCGCACTTATATTCAGTGTGCAGGACAGGCCAGTGACCGCGTGGTGGTTAACCTTGATGACGCTGCTTCAACTTTATTTATGACTTCGGGAGTTGATGACCCTGATGAAGTTCGCGTGCTGAAAAAAATCAAGCTCTATAATGAGACTGAGAAAAGTTTTGAGTACATGAGTGTTGATGAAGAAATTATGGTGAGTGTTCCAAGGCATGTTGTAGGAAATATTTTAAACGGCTTTGAAGTTATTTTGACCTTTCTTGATTCAGAATATGAATACAAGATGCCCTGCTATTCAAACGTCTTTTAGATCTGCAATAAAAAAGCCACCGCTAGGGTGGCTTTTTTGATTAACCTTTAAGTACTTCTTGCAGCTCTCCATTATCAAACAGTTCGCTGATAACATCATTACCGCCGACGAGTTTCCCTTTAACATAAAGCTGAGGAAAGGTAGGCCAGTTTGAAAACTGCTTAACACCTTCACGGATATCCCAGTCTGATAGAACGTCGAATGTTTTATAGTTTGCACCGACAGAATTTAAAATGCCTACGACGTTGGCAGAGAAGCCACATTGAGGCATGGAAGGATTGCCTTTCATAAATAGAAACAATTCTGAAGCCGAAACCATTTCCTTAATGCGAGTTTGAACATCTGCTGATGGGTTATTCTCTTGAACCTGTTGGCCTTGGCCTATAACGTTAAATGGATTATTCATATAAACTCCTAAGAAATAAGACCGCGCTCGCGCGCTTTTGTTTTTGTCATTGTTTTTAATTGAACAGCGTGTATTTCTTGCTTCAATTTTTCTCTTAAAATATCCATCACCATGCGGTGTTGATCGAGTAGACCCTTGCCCTCAAATTCATCACTAATGATTTGTATGCCTAGATGATCGCGGGTACCAGTCAGATCAGTGACGGCGATATCAGCGTCTTTGAGATGCGACTTTAAAAAAACGGTGAGTTCTTCGAAATCCATTAACTTACTCCGTTAGTACTAGCGACGAAAAAACTTGTAATAAAGACCAAAGTTCGAAGAACTAGGGTTGAGATGCCAAGCATCTTATGGGTGCCACGAATTTTATTTTCGCCGCGTAAAAGTTTTCTGCCAGTTGCCACCATAAACCCGTAGAGAATAACACAGGCCAAAGCCATGGCCACGTGGATATTGAGAATCATCGATTTGCTGCCAAGCATTGACTCGGAAGCCTTAACAATAGCGCTTCTTGTCAGCTCAATCTGTAATATAAGGATAATGTCCCAAATCATGCTGCCTGCCATCAATTTTACATGCAGGCTGCGATTTCGCTTAACGATAACACCAACATACATAAGTGTCAGAATGCACAAAGATTGTAATTGAAATATAACTGCACTACTCATCACGATGCCTCTTTAATGGTACTTTTGATGACCGTTTGGTTATAAACGATAATGCACTTTGCAGCAATGGCTCCCTGAGGATATCTAATGGCAACTGGCGAAAGTCTAGGGCGATGGGCCCTAATTGATATTGAGACTTCTGGCATCGACTCCAACTTTGATAAAATTATCGATATTGGTTTTCTGCAGTTTGAAGGATCAAAGCTCGTTCGCACTTATGAATCTTTAGTTCGCTTTGATCGCGAAATTCCACACATCATTAAAAAGCTCACGGGCATCACAACCAGCATGGTTAAAAATGCGCCTAGTTGGGAGAGGGTTGAACCGGAAGTCATGGATCTGTTTGGTCATGACCTCATCGCGCACAATGCTGATTTTGAAAAAGCATTCCTTGGGGATGATTTTGCTAAAATAGATGACGGTAGTGGAAGAGAGCGCTGGCAGGATTCTCTTTATTATCTAGGTCTACTTTACCCAGAGCGCAGTTCTTTTAAGCTTGAGGGCTTTATCGTCGATTGGCAGTTGGCCGACAAAGAAGAACATCGCGGTCTGGCCGACTCAAGAGATCTACTTAAAGTCATCTTGCTGGCTACCTATCACGCTAGAAAAGACCCTGAGCGTTTCCAGGCCCTCATGGCCGGTGCCAAAAAGTTTAACTATGAAAATGAATGGTTTTTTAAATTCTTTGAGCTCGATATCATTGATTTAAAAGACATTGCAGAGGCGATTGATTTTAACTTAGAGGAAGCTTTCAAGATCGCTTTCAAAAAACCTGAGGCGATTGAAGCTAATGAATTCACGCCGCGCTATGAAGTCAGCTTTGATGGCGACCGGATTAAGCAAGTCTTTAGAAGCGAAGAGCAATTAAGAGAAATTTTCCCCGGTTATATCTATCGTCCAGCACAAGAAGAGCTCTCTCTTCGCGTTGGTCAGTGCTTTAAAAATAATGTGCATGCCTTAGTCCAGGCTCCGACCGGGACAGGTAAAACTGTAGGCTATCTGGTTCCCTCGGCGCTTTTTAGCTTGGCCGAAAAAAAACAAGTTCTCATCTCCACTGGAACTAAGACTCTTCAACACCAGTGTATGAGTAAAGATGTACCACAGCTTCGAAAGATGCTGGGGCTATCTCAAGACAAACTCAAGATTAAACGTTTGGTGGGCAGCAATAACCACCTGTGTGAACTTCTCTATCGCCAAGAAAATGATTCGGGCGAGCTGCTTCGCGATCAAGATTTTGCTTCACGTTTTACTGATTTCTTTTTTGAAATGGTTTTTTATTACAACTCAAAAGCAGAGGGAGACGATAAAATCCTTCGCGCCGATCTTCCGTACCTGTTTAAAATTAAGTTTGCCGCCTTTGCCACCAAAGAAAAAGAGTTAGCGGTTGATTTTAGGGCCTGTGCTGGTAGTAAATGTCCTTTCAAGAATGAATGCTCCTATTTGGGTGGACTTAGAGAGGCGAGGGAAGCCGATATTATCGTGGGGAATCACGCGCTGATGTTCTCGTGGCCGCGTGGTTTTCCAAGACCAGCTCACATTGTGGTTGATGAAGCACATAAAATCGAAGAAGAGACGACTAGAGCGTTTAGCCACGAAGTTGATGAAGACAGTGTGAACTCGCTCATGAAGAATCTTCAAAACGGGCAAGGGATTGGTTCACTTTATTATTTGATGGCACAGTTTGAGTCTGAACACGGCTCCAGTACTCCTAAAATTAATGCCATTAGAGAGTCATCGCAACAGACGATGGTCATGTTGCAAGATCACGTTCTTGGGCTTCGCGATCTTGTTGAGCGCTATTTCAAGAAAACGGTGGCCCGTTATACCGATCAATTTTGGAATGAGCTTCCAATGGTTGGTGGCAAGAGTAAAAATGATCTACTCGGAACATCAATCTTTAATCATTTAGACTCAGTTAAAAATATCTTGGCCCATTATAATGATGTGCTCTTACCTTACTCCCTCATGTGGGAGAGTAAGGACATGCAAAATGATAATCAAGCTCAAGCCTTTACCCGCTTTGAAGCTTTTGTTGGTCAGGTACAGGATATTCTCGGCGCACTCGATACGATTACGTCGCATAAAGAAGGGTATGCACATGCCATGCGCTTTCATGAACGCTATGGTTTTGTCTTTAGTGCCGCTCCAATTGATGTTGGTCGCGCTGTTCACGATAATCTTTTGCAAACTTCTAGCGCCGTTGTCTATACTTCGGCCACGCTTGGGAATGCCAAAGGTGATATGGGAGCGAGAGGTATGGAGTGGGCCACGGGCTATTCTTATCTCGATTCAGATCGCCGCTTCAAGCAGGGCTTCTTTTTACCGGCGCCGTACGATTACGAGAACAAAACCAAAGTCTTTTTATGTGATGATGTTCCGAAGCTCTATGAGAGTGGATTCGTTCCCTCTGTTTTAAAAGAAGTTGTCCCACTCATCCGTGATCTTGGTGGACGCAGTTTATTGCTCTTTTCTGCCAAGTCGCGCTTTGATATTGCTTGTGAGCTTTTATTGGCTGCCTTTGACGGAGAAATTCCAGTCTTCGTTCAAGGAATGGGAAACAACGTTGTCGATGAGTTTAAAAACTCTAAGTCCGGTATTTTGGTAGGGATGGAAAGCTTTGGCGAGGGCATTGATATCCCCGGTGAAGCCTTGCAATTTGTCTTCGTCGATAAAATTCCCGACCTCAGAAAAGAACTTGTTATAGATAAACGCCAAGACTTTTATGAATCGGGTCTTGGTAACGCTTTTACCGATTATTACTTGGCCCACAGAACGAGAAGTCTGCATCAAAAGCTTGGTCGACTTCTTCGCACCGAAGCTGACTTTGGTGGCATTATTGTTGTCGATTCACGGGTCAAAGGCTGGAAGGGCAGAACCATGCAAACTCTGCTCAAATTGATGGAGCCTTATAAAATTCGTCGAACTCCGTTAAAAGAAGCGTGCGAGTCGATTAAAGATTTTGTTTTGCACGAAAATCGTCCAAACGATATCTGAGCATCTTTTAACTATGAACTTTTTACAACCATGAACCTAGGTTAATGTCTAAACTAGGCTGACTTCATACTTTGCCCTTACTTACAAACCTTGGGGGAACGTATGAAGAAATTAATATTGATTAGTTTATTGTCATTGATCTCGTTTAATTTACTTGCTCAGACGACTGTCACAACAGTGAGCAACAGAAGGACTGGTGAGACAATTGCAGTTAACTGTGTTGATCAATGTTCTAGTATCGAATTTGTGTTAAATAGTGATGAAACAAAAGAGGTACTGTCACGTCTGGATCAAAATGATTATGCCAAGATGATTGATGCACTCTCTATTGATGATCGTGCCCTCGTAAAGGATAACTTCTTCTTTTTAATGCAAGGTTTTACAAAGCTACCTTGGGATAACCAAGAGTTTATTATGCTTTATTTTATTGGAGCAGGTGTGACTGTTCCGCTTACGGCCATAGCTCTTGGAATTGACGTCGCCATTTTACCTCTTGGAGTTGCGGCCTATGGTATTGATCTACTTAATGGAAATGTTGGTCGTAAATTGGCACGAAAAATTAGAAAGAAAAAATCAATGAAGCTGGACAACTTTCGATTCAACTCTCTTGTCGATCGCCTTCGTCACTATTGAGTCCCAGTGTTCTTATGTGTACGATAGTGGCTATGAAAAAATTTGATTTTATTGCTAATTATCGTGATCTCATGGATGAGGATACAGCCTGCTACCCTGGAAGTTCAGAACTGCTTGCCATTGGCGCGCCCGTGGGAAAGAAGCTCGGACTGCAAAAAATAGGTATTCATATCGAAACCATTCCTCCTGGTAGAAGAACCAGTTGGCCTCATGCTGAAAAAACGGAAGAGGAGTTTGCCTTTGTCGTATCCGGTGAGCCAAGCGTGTGGATTAATGGTGAACTTCAGCAGCTTAAGCAGGGGGACTTTGTGGCCTTCCCTTCGGGAACAGGCATCGCTCATACTTTTATTAACGACAGTGATGAAGACGCAGTTCTACTTGTAGGCGGTGAAGCGACCAAGCCAGATAATCAAATCTTTTATCCGCTTCACCCTGAGCGCAATGAGCAAATGCGCGAAAAAGGTGCTCTATGGTCTGATATTCCAAGTCAAGTCTTGGGAAAGCACGATGGAACACCTCGTAAGCGTTAGACAATCCCTGAGTTGACATGGATTTGAAACGTCCATGACATTGATGGTTCATAATGATTCCAGTGTTTTAAATACATAAGGAGGAGTCTATGAACACCAAGGTCAATAACGACTTTACACTCATTATATCTAGGTCCGTGCTCGCCTTAGCTCTTTTGCTCATCGGCCTCAATGATTATCACGGACTGATCAAGCTACCCCATGTGAGTGCGGCGGGTTCTGATTTTATCGTAGCGTTGCAAGAGACGGGTTATTTATTTTGGACCGTTAAGATCATTGAAATCGTTGCGGCGTTAGCGCTGATCGCGGGGGTTTTCGTTCCACTGGCGACACTTTTTGTGTTTCCCGTTCTAGTTAATATTTTAATGTTCCATACTTTTATTGATCCAGGTATTGGAACATTTATCGCTCTTCTTATGATGTCGTGTGCTGGCTATATTTTCTATGCCTACAGAGGAATGTTTAAATTTCTATGGCATTATAATTTGGCGATCGATCCCAATTCTTTTGAAGAGGAGGCACAAGTACCTAAGCCTAGAAAGGCGATCAGGGTCACTCACCATATAAGTTAGTCGCGATCGAGATCGTTTAAGAATTTGATTTGAATTTTTGTGCCATCGTCGCTTTTAATCATATAGGGGACGGTGGCATGTTTCGAAATATGAACTTTTAGTGATTGTTGATTATCAAGAGCGTCACTATCGTCTTCAAAAAGTTTGTAATGGGTTGCTTGAACAGAGTGACCA
The DNA here is from genome assembly GCA_002716825.1 of Halobacteriovorax sp. GTDB lineage: Bacteria > Bdellovibrionota > Bacteriovoracia > Bacteriovoracales > Bacteriovoracaceae > UBA4207. The sequence goes on from PBCC01000053.1 coordinate 15,367, forward strand.
TCGATGACAATGTTTTCGCTACCAGTACCAATCCTTTGCATGGCAATCATTTTTACACCTGGAACTGAGTCGTATTTCCAGTTATTAGAAGATTGAATCAGGTGATAATAATTTTTAGAAGTTGTATCTTCTTTTTTAGATTTCAAAAAAACCATGCTTGAGCAAGCCGCTGGAGTGGCCACATGAAACTTGGAGCTAATTGGAATTTTAGCACTTTCAGACTCTGATTCTGTTTCAAAAGTATATTCAACGCTAGAGCTCGACTTTTCAAAAGTATAAGTTTCCGTCACATGGTCTTTACCCAGAGCGCGAACAACTTTGACATAGGTCGGCACAAAGTCTTTTCCTAGCTTCACATCAACATTAATGGTCAATAACTCGCCAGTTGAGACTCTGGAGTGAATATCGGCGTAGAAAGACACGGAGAAGTCCTGTCTGTCGCGGTACACCTCAAAAGTCTCTTCTGAGTAGATATTATTGAATCTAAAATAATTATAGCTGCCGCGTAAGACTTTTTCTCCACGCACAACAAGTTGCTTGAGCCTTTCCATAACAGTATTGTATCTTTATTTTGAATTTTAACCAGCGAGGTTTTCTGTGCCTTATGAAGTTTACAAGCTTTTACACATTATTTTTGTTGTTTTATTTGTATCGGGCGCCGCGATCACTTTGTATGCCGACCTCAATACAAAGTTCTGGAAGATCTTGACTGGAATCGTTAGCTTTTTGATCTTCGTGGCAGGCATGGGACTCATGGCCCGTCTTGGAGTTAGTCATACAGAAGGATGGCCAACTTGGATTAAGGCGAAGATTGCCATTTGGTTGATTGCTGTGGCTTTTGCTCCAATTGCTGCCAAGAGACTTCGCGCTCACAGAAATCTAGCTTTTGGCTTTGTGATTTCTCTGGTTAGCGTTGCCATTTGGCTGGCGATTTATCAGCCAATGTCTGCCTAAGTTTTGCGCGAAATCATTCTTTTTTCGCTGCCTTCGATCGCGGCTTCGCTCTTGGAGCCGCTTTCCAGCGTTGTCGATACTGCCTTAGTTGGTCACATTGATACAACCATGTTGGCCGCCTTGGCTGTTGGAACGACGCTACTTTCTAGTTTTACCTGGGTTTTTAATTTTCTTGTCCACGCCTCCACATCGGCCGTAGCCAGTTCTGATCAATCGGAAGTCGGTGGCAGTACACGAGTGAGCCTCACCATCGCGCTCATTGTGGGCCTAGTGACGGCACTTCTACTTTATGTCTTTCGCTTACCTCTTTATCAATTAATGGGCTCTCCTGACTTAAGCCCAAGTGATATCGATCAATACTTTATCCCGCGCCTCATTGGTCATCCTTTTGCCATATTATTTATGACATCCATGTCGCTGCTTAGAGGATTATCTAGGGTGAATCTGGCCCTTGTCTTTGTGATGATCACAACAGGTTTAAATATTTTCCTTTCGTGGTTATTTCTTTATCCCATGAATATCGGTCTTAGTGGGGCTGCTTGGGGTACCGTATTAGCAAACGGGCTTGGAATGCTTTTTTGTTTTATAGCTTTATTCTTGGAACCAAGAATTCGCGAAAGCTTTAAAAAACTGCCACCAAAAGAGCACTGGTTCAAATTTGGTAAAAACTCTTTGAATCTCTTTGGCCGATCGGTTTTTTTGACAGGCAGTCTTTTTTTTGGCGCGAAGCTAGCCGCTGCCGAGGGGGAAGTCGCCCTGGCGAGTCATCAGATCCTATTGCAAGTGTGGCTATTCGTCTCTTTTTTCATTGATGGTGTTGCCATCACGGCTAATATTAAAGGCTCGAGCTTTAGTGGTACGAAGCAAGCTCAAAGCTTTATCCACCTTACAAAACG
>PBCC01000054.1 GCA_002716825.1 Halobacteriovorax sp.
ACTGTGAGTTGCTCATTGGCTTTTTGTGTATAACGAGCCTGAACACCCATACCGCCGCCAGTTGAAGTTACACCAGTAACTTCTGTTGAGAGCATGCGCTTTTCAATTGAAAGAGGAAAAGATGAGTAACCTGTACCATAAGCCCAAGCTGTGCTTGAGAGGGCCGAGAGTGAAAGAATCAAAGCAATATTACGTAATTTCATAAACCTTCCTTAGTCATTACAAGACTCTATAAAGTGTAAGAAATCTAAAGCTCGCCGTCAAAGGACTGCATTAAACGCACTGCTCAATTTAAAGCTAACCCCTCGTACTCATTGACACGCCCCTTGCAAACAACTATAACTTCACCCCTATGGTGGCCATAGTTCAGTTGGTAGAGCGCCAGATTGTGATTCTGGATGTCGCGGGTTCAAGCCCCGTCGGCCACCCCATTAAAAATGAAAAAATGCCACCCATCGGGTGGCTTTTTTATTTTTAACGGTTGCTGCCGCTCTATGCCCAAGACGGAGTCGCGGCGTTCTTGGGCGATAAAAATGTCCGCAGGACATTTTTAACCACATCATTCAATGCAATAAATGATTCTTCGAAGTAACGAGTTCGCCCAAGTGGCCCCGAGGCGCCCCTCCCTGTTACTATTTTTAGCAACGACCATCAGGTCCATTCACAACTTGGGATACCACAATGAAAATTCTCGTTATCGGCGGCAATCTATTTTTTGGCAAGAAATTAACTGAATTACTCATTTCAGCGGGCAATCAAGTTACACTTTTAAATCGTGGCAATAATAAGGACAACTTCGGTGATCGCGTTTCACGCATTAAGTGTGATCGAAATGATACTGAGAAGATGCGCGATCTCCTAGGTAATACAAAATGGGACGTTGTATTTGATCAGGTTTGTTATGACTATCAAACTGCAAGATCGTCTTGTGAGATTTTCAAGGGTAAAACCAGTCATTATATTTTTACCTCCTCCCAGTCTGTTTATGATGCTGGAGCAAATATATCAGAAAGTTCATTTCAACCTGAACATCATAAGTTTCAAAAGGAAGAGAGTGTAAACAGCAATTATGCTGAGGCTAAAAGGCAAGCTGAAGTCGGCTTTACCAAACATGCGACTTTCCCGATTTCCTATATACGCTTTCCTATAGTTATTGGAGATGATGACTATACCAAGCGCTTTGAGTTTCACATCAATAGAATCCGAAATGGGCAAGAGATCTTTTTTGAAAGCCTAAAAGCAAAAATTTCATTCATCTCTTCTGATGACGCTGCTAAATCGCTTTTACATATTGCAAACAACAAAATATTTGGAGCGATTAACTGCTGTAATGATAGCTATATCCCTTTAGAAAGACTGGTCGAACTGATAGAAGAGAAAACTCAATCCAAGGTTATTTTGGCCAAAGAGCAATCAGATACAAACAGCTCTCCGTATGGCATTGGTCAAGACTGGTACATGGATTCGAGTAAATTAAAAGAAAGTGGATTAAATCTAGTAAGCGTTGAAGATATGATAAGTGAAATCCTGAAGTCTTTTGTTTGATTTTTTAATATAGTAAACTCCAGACAGGAGAAGGACCATGATTGAAATGCTCGTTAGCCTTCAGGTCACAAATGACTTCGACTATGCAAAATACAGAGAAGGCATAACTCCCATTCTTGAGTCAATCGGCGGCGGCTTTGGTTACGATTTCAAGATTGCAGAAGTTCTAAGAAGCGAGACACAAAACAAGATTAATCGCGTCTTCACGATCTACTTCCCAGATCAAGAAAAGATGGATGCATTTTTCTCAAACCGAGAGTACTTAATCTTTAAAAAACTATACTTTGAAAAATCTGTGGCCTCGACGACAATTATGGCGACTTATAATAGAGACTAGCTAATCCCCAAACGCCAAACCAATCGGCATATTTACATTAATTCCGATGACTTCAGAATCATCACGTTTTTGACCAAGTAAGAGTCCAAGCTTTAGCTTTTCAAAATTAAAGATTTCCGGAAAGAGGTTGAGCCGTGCGCGATATTCTTCCGTGCCGTTAAGATAAAGTGCGGCGCTTAGCCCGTCTTCTTTATCGTAAAAAAATGCGCTGACAAACTTCCCTTTTTGTTCCAGCGGATCAGTCAGCGCCATGCCAAAGGCCGTGGTTATAAACTGCTTTGGTGCCAGCTCGTAACTAACACCCGCCAGATTAAGCATGCCGATCAAAATCATGGGACGAAACTTGCTGTCAAAAAAATCGGGTCTAAAGACATAGTTAAGACCTGCGTTGGTGACATCACTTTTTTCGAAATTAAACATCGGTTGCAAATGCCACGCCTGCATGCCGAGATCACCCACTAAGAAGTTCATGATCTTCGGATTAAAGGCCAAGTAGAAGGACATGGCATCGAAGAAGAAAAGATCGGCGATATGATCGTGACTGGTGATATTCTCATTGGTCAGCTCAAGCGCTTCATTTCCAAAGTGACCAAGATAAGACAGAACAAAGGTGAAGGCCATGGGTGCGGGATAATTATTGGCTTCAAACCATTGGTACATATACAGCTTGTCATAAGCTCCACCAAGCATATGCAAACCAACATTGGGCAAAATCCTTGCCGTTAGAAATTCGTCTTCAAAGAGTTTTTTATAGCCGCCATCTTTTTTTATGGAGTGATCAGGCGAACTGATGCGCTTGAACATATCCCAGTGTTTTTGACGATAATCACTTTGTGAAAAGTAGTAAGGATTTTGTATGACATCAAAGGCGGTGTTAAAATAGTACGTTATCGGTAGAAGCGGATCATTTTTTTTATGATCGAGAAGCTTAGGTAATTCCTGAGCATTTGCACAAAAAGTGAACAGGCAAAATAGTAAAAACCGTAACAACTTAAACTCCAACCTAAATAACTTTAACAAACTGAACAAGATCTTCGGACTCAAGCTCTTGAAAGCCACACTTTAGCAAAACTTTCTTAGATGCTTCATTCTTTGGTGAAGTTTTAGCGATCACGCGGATACCACTTCCAGACTCAATCAGCGAAAGTAGCGACTGGGCGAACTCACGAGCATAACCCTTGCCCCAACAATCACGTCTGACCATAAAGCCAATCTCAAAAGTCTCAGGCTTATCTACAACTGGAAGCAACATAAACCAAGCGACTAATTGTCCGCTCGAACTATCAATCCCGGCCCAATAACCGGTATAGGGCCTAGGATCACTAAAGCCTAAGATTTTGTCCAAGCGTGCCTTGGACTCTAAACGTGTCTGCGCCCGTGCTGGTCCGGTCATGGCCATGACTTCTTGATCGGCTTCCATCAGGCAAATGGCGTCTAAGTCGCTTTCGCTAAATCTTCTAAGAGATACTCGTTTCATTTTGTGAGTATATCCTCTTTTCCAATAGTTTAAACAGCTTACAGTTTCAGGAAGTCCTTGCTTAGATGCGTCTTAAGTCGTACATTGCACAGGAATTCAAATGCCGATCTCTTCGGAGTGAATCATACTAAAGCCAGTGTTTAACCCACGCTGGCTTTTTTTTTGCCTTTTTTCTTCTATAATCATTAAAAATTGCTCAGAGGTTTTATGGTTATTCATCCCGTGATTGTTATTGGTGCTGGTCCTGCTGGAATTGCAACTGCTGTTGAGGTGATTAACCGCGGCTACAAAGCAGAAGACATTGTCATTCTAGAGAAGTCCGGCGAGATAGCTCACATGATCGCCGCCAAGTATCCCGATGAAAAACCAGTGCTCGCTAACTATAAAGAGCGCATGGCAGAGTGTATTGGTGATTTATGTATCACTGATATGAGCAAGCCTGAGTTTATTGATTATCTTAAGCAAGTGGTAGCGAAGAAAAAGCTCGCCATCAACTTTCATCAAAGCGTTGAAAAAATTGTAAAACTTAAAAATGGCCAGTGGCGCGTTGATTGCGGTGAAGACTCTTGGATTACCAATGTGGTTTTTGTGGCAATTGGCACCATGTCGGCGGCCAGAACCTTAGGCGTGCATATCGATACGCAAATCGCTCACTTGGTTCAAGACGATATTCAGTCGATAAAGAAAGAACAGGATTATGTATTGGTTGTTGGCGGTGGAGACTCCGCCTCTGAGTACGCTCAGATTTTATGCCAGCGCGGTCATAAAGTTTGGCTCAGCTACAGAAAAGATACCTTCGCCCGCATGCTGCCGCAAAATGTAGAGAAGCTAACGGCGCTTATTGATGAAAAGAAAGTTAATTTTCTGCCAAACTCAACCATCACTAAGATCACGGCCAAAGAAGATCACTGCAGCGTTCAATTTAAAACTCTTCCCGCCATCAATGTTCACGCTGTCGTGACAGCCCTTGGTAGTGATCGACCAAAAGCCTATTTGGATAAAATTGGCATCAGTGTCGAAAAAGAAAACGGCGATGATTTTCAAGAAAATGAGCAAGGCGGAATTTTCTTAGTCGGAGATCTTGCCTCTGGTAAAAAAGGTGGCTCGATTAATTTTGCTTTCAATAGCGGAACCAAGGCCGTGTCCAAAGCTTGTAGCCTGTACTTGGATTGTGATGCTTAATCTTCAAAATTTTCTCGATACTTGTGCCAAGAACCTACTGCCCTATATGAAACCTCATTGGGAAGTTGATCACGCCTGCTATCGAACTGACTCACTTGAACACAACGAGCAAACTAAGCGCGACTTTGCCAGAAGTTCAGTGCTTCTTATTGAATCGCAAGTTGGCGGACGACCGATTGCCAGCTATCAACTAAAGACGCCAAAGTTTGCGCGCGGGCATGCAACTGACATTATCGAAATCCCTGCGCCAAAGCCAGGAAGAAAGCCAGATAGTGGTTATGAGCATATTGAAGTTGTCATCGATGAGCCTTTTGACCAACTTCAAGCCAGGTTTCCAAGCCTTAAATGGGAAACAAAAGCGCTGGCCAAAGATTTAAATCCAGAACTCGAGACGAGTTTTGAGAGCTTCAACGTAAAATTTCATCATCACTCGCTCGCTCATATTATTAATATTGAAAAGCATGAGAAAACGAATTCCTTCCTACAGCATTCACAGATTCTCAGCAAACTCTCTCACTTTAGCCCGTTGATCTCTGGCACGATTCCACTTGGAATTGATACGCCCGATTCAAATCTCGATATTTTGTTTCAAGCGACAGACTTCGATCACTTTAAAGCTGAAGTACTCAAGCTCTTTAGTGACGCTTCTTTTTCTCAGGATCAACAACATATTCTGGCCAAGACGAGCTTCCAGGGACTTGAGATTGAGATCTATGCCAGCGCTCTCTCTCCACTCCAACAAAACGCTCATCGTCATCTCAGAATTGAAGGGCGATTGCTCAAACTTCTTGGAACTCCCTTTAGAGATAAGATCATGGCGCTCAAGGCCCAAGGAATAAAGACTGAGCCAGCGTTTGGGCAAGTCCTCGAGCTTGAAAAGCCCTATCAGGATCTTCTTGATCTATATTTTTGTACCGATTTAGAACTCTTGCAGCGTTTTTCCTAAGGCCGTGCTAGAAGAATTTCATGAAACTGATGGACCGAATCTATATTGAAATAAGCAATATCTGTAATTTGCAGTGCTCGTTTTGCCCAGAGGTTGAACGCGAGCAAGACGTCATGTCGCTTGATCACTTTGAAAAGATTTTAATACAAGCTATTCCTAAGGCCAAACAAGTTTGTCTTCACCTCATGGGCGAACCTACTGCACATCCAAAATTTGCGGAGATTATAGCCATCTGTGAAAAGTATCAGGCTAAAGTGATGCTCACCACTAACGGTACGCTACTTTCACGCCACAAAGAGACATTAGCTTCAAGTGCTATCGTGCAAATCAATTTTTCAGTCCATAGCTTTCGCGATAATTTTGAAAAACGTGATCTTCACGGTTACCTGCTTCCCATTCTCGAATTTTCCCGCGCCCTGCATGACATTAACCCACAAACCTATATCAATTATCGTCTGTGGAATTTAGGGGCTGGAGATTCTGGTGAGGCCGCCAATGATGATGTCTACGATATGGTCGAGCGCTACTTCGATGTGAAGATCAATCGCCGCCAAGGAAGTGGGCGCTTTAAATCCAAGCGTGTATGGGAGCGAGTGTATTTCCACTTTGACACACGCTTTGAATGGCCTCATCCCGATCTACCAGAACTTAGCGCCAAAGGTACATGCCATGCTCTTGGCAATCATGTTGCGATTCATGCCGACGGTACAGTCGTGCCTTGCTGCCTAGATAAGGAAGCCCGCTTGGCGCTTGGCAATTGTTTAGAACAGCCGCTCGATACAATCCTTCAAGGCCCTCGTGCCGCCTCTATGCGAGAAGGCTTTGCCAAAGGCCAATTAGTTGAAGATTTATGCCGCCGCTGTGACTACGTCACCAGATTTCAAGCCAAAGCCAAGCAGTTAAGCCTGTAGTTCTTACACGTCCGCCCATCCAGCTCTTGTTATCTTGTATTATGCATGCATGAAAAAATTAATCGCCCCCCTCGCTCTTCTCATGTGTGCCTCTGTCTATAGTGCTGAGGTTGATCAATACACTACAAGACATCTTGATCTTGCCGATTCAAGCGAGATTGTTAATTCCCGCGCCAATGCCCATGTTCGTACCGCGCTTGAAACTTTAAAAGATCAAGGTTGCCAAGAGGACCTTCTTTATTCAGAACTAAGAAAAGCTTTTGCCAACCATAAAAATGGTGAGCTCACGATCCATATGCTCCACGCCAAAAACTTTCCCCGCAGTGTGATTGGCCTTCGCGAATCAATCTACGCCGATTGGAATAGCTGGGACGGCTATTTGCTTGGTCGCCCTGCTGCTGCCAAGAGCCCATTGGCCCTAGGACCGCTTCTTAATATTGATGGTGTGCGTGTAGCGACAGATAAATTTGAACATCTCTTTGGTCGCGGCTTTATGTATTTCAAGCGCCACTACCTCAAAGGCCATTCTCTAAAGCGCGTTTTTAAATTTGGAATTCGCGGTGAAAAAACAATCTTTGGTGGCAATAAACTTGCGACAGGAATTTTTAGTTATGCCGATCTCTCAGCTAATTTTAACGGCATGAGATTTTGGAACCATATCTTACAACTTCGCGACGATGTTATGGCTGACAATCAAGGGCCGTATGTTTCTTGTATCGATAATAAATTTGTTCAAGTTAAAGATATTGATTTTAGAACCTATATGGATGAGTCCATGGACGAGTCTATTAACTGTCCTAAGTTTGCGAGTAAGAAAACCATGAAGAAGTATCTCTCGCGCGTCGAAGGCATGGGTTACACATGTCCTATGTCACAACAAACACTTACAGATATGATGACTAAGTATGGCGATTTTTCTCACTGGATTCTTAATGAAGAAGGTCCGGGCAAAATCAATTACTTCGGCGAATTTCGCTAGAGCTAGCGTCAAAACTTCACTGTTTTTCTAGGTCTTTATCCCCTCTCGTCAGGCTTTAATCCTCTTTGTCTTAATTGTGTAAACTCGTGTCAAATCGCTCTTCCACCTCTTGAGTCCAATACCTGAAAGCGTATGATCGAAGAGTGAGATTAAACTCACAACTCAGGAGGTTCATGATGGCCACACCAAGTGTTTCAGCTTTAGCCAAGTCCCCAACTAAAAACTCCCTTCACGATGTTAAGAGTTATCGTATTGAGACTTTTAGATTTGTTCTCACTGACGAGGAAGAATGGGACTTAAGCCAACAACTCGAGCATCTCGCAAGTGCAATGCCCGAAGAGGCTTCGGTTAAACTAAGCTTTACCATGGATGAGGATTACTACTTTAGAGGAACACTAAGCGTTCAAACCATGAGTCGGTACTATCAATCGACCGAGGAAGGTTTGGACCCTATGGAGATCTTTGGTTTACTAGAGGAGGATATTCTCAATAAGGTTTCGCGTTGGGGATATCGCAATCATTACTCAAGGAGGGTTTCATGAAAAAGTTGATTAAAGACTCACTTATGATTGAACAAACGAAAGAAAGGATTCGCAGAATTTTGCCTCAGATCGAAAAACTTGATGTGAAGATTGAGCTTAACCATACCGATGGTTATCTCACCACGATTAAGTTTCGATCCCTAGGCAAAGACTTTGTGGCAAAAAAAGCTGCACCTTTTTATCGTGAGAGTCTTGAGAAAAGCCTAAAGGCAATCAACTCGCAGGTCGCAAAGTTTCGCAACAAGCGCTTCACCCACTCAGCTCCTCGAGTTGAAGCCTATACAACAATCTAAGATTAACCAGCCCCGCTCTTTACTTAGGGCGGGGCTAACCTATTAATTTCACTTAACTCTTCCGACTTACAAAACCTTACCTCTATAAGACAATACTAGAGCCTATTGGTAGGCTAGCCTCTAAATTTTCTATTGAGGTAAGTTATGAAAACGCTCGCGTTAATTTCAGCACTTCTGTTTTGCTCTTTCAGTGTCAGCGCTAATGATTTTGCGGCACAGTTTGGTTTTCAAGGCGAAAGTAGTATTCCACAAGACGGCGCTCCATCAAGCGTTGCTATTCCACTTGAAAAAACTAATGAACTACCAGTTCTTAATGTTTTAGTTTTTCCTCATACTCTAAAAAATGACTGGCTTCACGGCGTTCCTGATGATGCTTCACAGGTTGAGCTTAGATCTGAGCACAGTATTCGTTTTGAAATTGCTGGCAATTATTACAGAAGCTCAAACTTTAAATTGAGAATGAGCGGCTCAAGAATAAAAGCAACTCTTCTGGATGGGCGTGTTCTTTACTTCACAAAGGCCAATATTATTGCTGATGGTCCAGTGAAAGTTCACCGCGTACTTTCTCCAGACAAGTCTCATACTTATTTGGGCACATTCACAATCGATGTAAAAGATCGCGGCATTCAGGTTATCAATCATGTTGATCTTGAAACTTATCTTCGCGGCGTTGTTCCTAAAGAGTCGGTTGCCAGTTGGCCACTTGAGGCGCTTAAGGCTCAAGCCTTGGCAGCCAGAAGCTATGCTTACTATCACTACCTAACAGCACCGAGCGGACGTGCTCATCATGTCGACGATACGGCACGCTTTCAAGTTTATGCCGGTCACTCAGGTTCAGATACAAGAACAGACGTAGCTGTAGAGCAAACTCGCGGCGAAATCATGACCTATCAAGGTCAAGTGATCGTTGCTTACTTTCACGCCTATAGTGGCGGCAGAACAGATTCGGCCCTTAATATTTTCAAGCAAGATAACGTTCCCTACTGTGTTGGGAACGCCGAGATTTTCCCTCGCGATGAGCTTTCAGATGAACTCGCTGCCGGCTCTCGCTGGATTGTAAACTGGACTACTGATGCTTACTCTTCAGCTGCACTTCTTTCAGAGTTTAAAGAAAGTTCACGAGTTGGTTCACGCTTCACTGACTTCAGTCGCTCGGCCAATGTTGAACTAGAAGAGACAGAGATTAATGATCTCTTTGACTCTGTAAAAGTCATGACTGTTGTTCAAGCAGATACAAACAAAGAAGCTGTTCTTGATTTCACAGAAGTGAGATCAGCACTTGGTTGGTCTAATTTTCCGGGCTATCACTTTAGAGTTGATAATACTGATGAAGGATTTGTCTTCAAAGGTAGCGGTTGGGGTCACCATGTTGGACTTTCTCAGTGGGGCGCCTTCATAATGGCCAAGAATTATTCGAAGACTTATAGGGATATCGTTCTTCACTACTATAATGACGTAGAGGTACAGAGAATGCCTTGGAGCCAATTGTAATTGTCATTTACTCACTCTGAGCTTTAGCCTAGCCTTCGCGCTAGGCTTTTTTTTGGCATTTTTTGTCCATAAATTCAGCCACTTGCACATTTTTTTGTCGTATTGAGCAAGTTTTTGTCGTAATATGTGATAGATTTGCGTATACGATAGACATTTGATGACACTCAGCCAGAGACTTTATGACGAATAAATTCAAATCAGCATCAGCCATGGGAATTAGGGCCGCGCTTGTAGGCCTGGCTAGCGTTAGAACGAACGTTAACGAAGTCTTGAATGCAGCTGGCGTCAAGCGTGAGACAGTTGATGACCCTGAGGGCAAACTCTCACTAGAGCAGATTTCCTCATTTTGGAGGGTTGCCAGTGAACGCCTCAGCGACCCACTTGTTGGCATTAATATGGCCAAGCTCACTCCCTTTGGTACTTACCAAACCAGTGACTATCTCCTCTCAAGTAGTTCGACTTTGCGCGAAGGTCTCAGGAAATTTGTCCGCTTTTTCTCTTTGATCCACCAAGAACTTGGGGTTAACGGTATTGAATCTCAACTTCAATACGAATTTCAGGTTTGGCAAAAATCAGAAGAAGATATTTCAAGACATAGTCTCGAGTTTGAAGTGGCGCTGATTTTTGAACGCCTACGCTCAGTCACGCAAAAAAATATCTCTTTAAAACAAGTTAAATTCATGCACCAAGAGCCGACAAACACGGCCCATATTTACTCTGAGTACTTTGGCTGCCCAGTGAGTTTCGCTCAATCAACAAACTCCATCATCTTTGATAAGCACTACCTAGAGCTTCCTTGTGTCGATAGTGACTCAAACTTAGCTGATCTACTCGAGAACAATGCTAAACGAATTTTGGAAAAACTACCGAAGTTTGAAGAACACGCTCAACCCATGTTTCTTTTGAAGTTTAATGAAAAGCTTAAAGATGAACTCAAAGAAGGGCGAGCGAGCATTGAAAATATGGCCACATGCTTTGGAATGTCGCCAAGAACCTTGCAAAGAAAGCTCAAGCACTACGATCTTTCCTACTCAGAGATTTTAACTAATCTTCGAATTGAACTTTCTAAAGATATGCTGAGCAATCCGAGCCTATCCCTGGCGGAAATAGCCTTCTTGCTCGGCTTTTCAGAATCAAGTGCCTTTCACCGTGCCTTCAAGCAATGGACCAACAAGACGCCACTTGAGTTTAGAAAAAACCAAGAGGCATAGAGCTAGCTTTGTTTATTTAGACTTGAGCTTGGCATCTTTTAGGGCTTGATTGGCCTTTGAGAGTTCTATGTTAACAGCTCTAAGCTCAGAAGCTTGTTTGTGCAGCTGACTATAGAGACCGATTTTATTGAGCAGCCTGTGCTCGTCAATTGGCTTTGTTAGATAATCAAATGCTCCAAGCTTATAGCCTCTGGTGGCGAATTCTTCAGACTTGAAATAAGCAGTTAAGAAAATAACTGGAATATCTTTAAATCTCTCGTCTTCTTTAATCGTGTTAGCGAATTCAAAGCCGTTCATGACAGGCATTTGGATATCTACAATGACGAGGTGAACTTCTTGCTTCGCAAGGATTTCAAGCCCAGCTTGACCCGAAGGTGCTTGAAGCACGGCCACGCCTTGAGCCTGATTCAAAATACACTCTAAGGTGTAGAGATTATTTTCATTATCATCGATAATTAGAATTTTTAATGGCTCAATCTTACTTTCCATATACGTCTCCAGAGGATGCACCATTTTATCAATTGAATCTATTCACTTCAACTGCTAGCTTTAAGCAGCAAACTTTTACTTTGGGTTCCGATGATACAACGCTTCATCCCCATTCTTTTTCGCCAAAGCATATCACGAAAGTTGATCTTTCTGATTTTACTATTTAGTTCAATCATTACGCTTTTTATGACGGGACTGCAGCTGTGGCTTGAATTTAGAGGTGACGTTAACGAAATCGAACTCCGACTACAAGACATTGATAAGAGTTTCTCTCAGACAATTGCCCAGCAGATCTGGAACCTCGACCGCGAGCAAATGCAAATTACAGCCAGTGGTCTTTTCCAGCTTCCTTATGTTGACTACGTTAGTATCGCAGGAAGTGATATGAAACCGGTCATTTTTGGCGATCCCGACAATGTGGATTACAAGCTTTACCCTGATCGTCATATCAAACTTAAAAGAGACCTTTTTCATGACACGCTGGATGCCAAGATTGGTCAATTAACAATCTGTACTTCCTTGAAGCCGGTGATTGATAAGCTGAAAAACAAGGTTCTCATAACTTTGGCCACGCAAGGGGTAAAAACCTTTCTCGTTTCACTGTTTATGTTAATCGTCTTCAATGTGTTGGTCGTTAGGCATCTCGTCAACCTGGCTCAAGTCTCGGACAAGATTAACCTTGATGAATTAGACCAAAACCCGTTTCCAGAGCGACAAAATCCAAGTGGAGATGAAATCGACACAGTGATGTCTTCTTTTAACTTAATGTTAACCAGACTACGTGAAAACTACGATGAACTGCGCTCTAGGGAACTTAGTCTTAAGAAATACAAAGATGAACTTGAAGAAACGATTGAGCGCAGAACATTCCAGTTAAGAGCCGCTAAAATGTCGGCCGAGCAAGCTAATGAGGCTAAGTCTCTCTTTCTTGCCAGCATGTCGCACGAGCTAAGAACGCCGCTCAATTCAATTATTTTACTCTCTGGTATCCTCGCTAAAAATCCCAATGCGAACCTTTCAGAAGATCAGATTAAACAGGCTCAGGTTATTAATCGAGCTGGAAAAGAGCTATTAACTCTTGTCAGTGACGTTCTCGACTTATCCAAAATTGAAGCTGGAAAAATGAAGCTTGAGCACGATGATTTTGAACTTCGTGAGTTGGTTGAGCATATCTCAGATCTCTACTCTCCACTTGCCATGCAAAAAGGTATTGATTTTAAGATTGATATTTCCAATCCTTGTCCCATCAGAACTGATCGCGACAAGCTCTCGCAGATTGTTAAGAATATTGTCGGAAACGCCATTAAATTTACACAGAAAGGTTATGTTGAAATTAAGTTAAGTTATAATCCTGGAGAAGAGCTCGGCGAGTACTGCCTGGAAGTGTGCGACACCGGTATTGGGATGGCGCCAGAAGCAGTCGACATTATCTTTAATCGCTTTCAACAAGCTAATAAAAGTATTTCGGCTGAGTTTGGTGGCACAGGCTTAGGTCTTGCGATCTCTAAAAAACTGGCTGAGATTCTGGCCATTACAATCAAGGTTGAATCTACCCCAGGAAAAGGCTCTAACTTCAAGCTCTTCATCCCCTCGCCTTATCAGGTCGAACATGAAGTGTTCAATGCCGACGCCGCCCATATTAAAATGAGTCAAAAGCTTGAAGGGAAGAGTATTGCTATTATTGATGATGATGAGCGAAATCTCTTCACGCTTCAAAGCTTACTAGAAGTTGAGAAAATCGAAGTTGATCGTTTCAGCTCTGGCCAAAATCTTCTCGCTGCGGTTGAGCGCGGAGAAAAGTGGGACTTTATTCTACTTGATCTTATGATGCCTGAAATGGATGGCCATGAGGTTTATGAAAAACTAAAACGCTTAAAGGTCGAAACACCAGTATTCTTAGTCACTGCTGCAACCGAGCCAACACAGCGACGTAAAGCGGAAGAAGCTGGCTTTGCCGCCTTTATTCCAAAGCCCATTGACCTACAGCTTTTGATCAATGAGCTAGATAAAAACTGTTAGTCGTTATCGAGATAAGTATAAGACTTGAGTGATTCTTCGTAGAAGTCAGTCAGTCTCACACCTTCGCGGGCATTCATCTCACCGGCCTTAACAATCTTACCTATATGTCTTTTCACCATATGGGCCATGTACTCAGGCGTGTATTGCATGGTCGATAGAACATTGGCCATTGAGGCGCCACGAATAACTTCTTCAATATAGAAATCGGTCGGGTCGTCATCGTCACAAAAAACGTGAACCTCATTAAGTCTACCAAAGAGATTATGCATATCTCCCATAACGTCTTGATAAGCTCCAGTGAGGAACATGCCAATCACGTACTCGTCTCCCGGCTTAATGTCATGAAGAGGAATCGTTCTTCTCTCTTCATCATTGCCAATAAACTTACTGATTTTACCGTCAGAGTCACAAGTGATATCGGCAATCGTACACTGCTTAGTAGGTTCTTGATGAAGCTTCGTTAACGGAAGTACCGGAAGTAGTTGTCCAATTGCCCAGTGATCAGCTGCACTTTGAAAAATAGAGAAATTACAAAGATATTGAGCCGCCAATGTGTCGGCCAACTCTCCTACTGACTCAGAGACAAAGTCTTCTCTTTTAGAAAAGTCTAAAACTCGCTGACTCGCTTTCCAAAACAATGTTTCAATCTTAGCGCGATCTTCAAGAGAGAGAATGCCAAGCTTGAAAGCTTGAAGCGAATCATCTCTTACCTGTTGAGCGTCGTTGTAAACTTCTTTGTAATTATCGTGATCTAGATTACCTAAAAACTCTCGAAGGTTTTTAACTAATTGGTGTTCACCTGGGGCGGGAGTAACATCCCACTCATTCTTTTTTGAATCAATAATATCGACAACATTCGTGACAACGCAGGAATGCTGAGCAGTGATAGCGCGACCACTTTCAGAGACGATATCAGGATGTTTCACACCCTCGGCGTCACAAACCTGCTTGATACCGTAAACGATATCGGCAATATACTGAGACATGGTGTAGTTCATGGACGATTGGCCAGTTGACTTTGAACCGTCGTAATCAATGGCAAGGCCGCCACCAACATCAATATAATGCATGTCCACACCTAGCTTAACTAGCTTGGCATAAATTCGTGCAGCTTCTGAAATCGTTTCTTTCACACAGCGAATATCTGTGATCTGTGAACCAATATGGTACCATTTTTCAGATGTGGGGGCCGTCTTCACAGTAAGTGCCAGCCTCATATTCCCTCAAAATAGGGTGGTAAAGCGCAGGGCCTCAT
>PBCC01000055.1 GCA_002716825.1 Halobacteriovorax sp.
GAGGTATCTGTGAACCCGGCTCGCCCACAAGTGGAGCTGCCATGGCCGTCAACGGAGCTGGAATTATCACGGCTCGAGAAACCCAGCCGTTAGGAACTTTTGATTTGGACGTTGCAGCTCGCTACTCACAAACAACTTCTGGCGGTGGATATGAGGGACGTGGAGCAAGGGGAGAGCCAGTGGTTCTTCGAACGTATCCCTTGGCCGGCACTGAAGACTTATCTTACGCTTCGACACAACATGAAAGAGAGCGTACGCGTAGATTTAGACAGCCTGTCCCAGTTTCTCGCCTTGAAGTTTCAACAGATGGTGGCAGAACATTTGTGCCACTTGATTGCTCTAACTTTCGCTAGTCGGAGACTCTGTCGCACTTAAGATATCAGATGCCTTCCAAGTCGCAGCATCAAGAGCCAACTCGCTTAATAACTGATCGAACTTATCTACCGCATGAGGCGCTAGTTCTGGATCATTCACAAAATCTGCAGTTTCACGCCAGGCTTCTGAATGAACGAGTCTACTTCTTATTGCAGCACTGATGAGATCAAGCCAGCTAGGAGCGGAGTAGGTGAAGTTTAGCGATATGGCGTCTGACAGGGCTTCCGTCTTATGCCAGCATCCACGTGGCAGAAATAAAACAGAACCTGGTTTTAGAATATATTCCGTCGCATCTTCTGGCATAGATTCTGGAAATATACCAGAGTAACTTTCTAGTTCTGGGTCAACTGGATGGCCAAGTGTATGTCTAACGAGTGGGTTCTTTACGCTCTTGTTAGTGGCAATCCACCACTTTTTTGAGCCCGTCACTTGGATCACGAAATTAATATTTTGATCAAAATGTGCCGCCGTTCCCTTGCCCTTAGCAATGACATAGATCAGGCTTCTGGCATAGGTAAGATTTGAAAGGCCTAGGTCGATGCGAAGCTCTTGTAGCATTTGTTCTATAAGCGGATCAAAGCGATTAGGATCATCAAAGTATAGCCCGCTCTTCTTTTGACTAAAGAGATTAGAAGCTTCTTTTGCAGAGACAGTAATCGAGTTTACTTCATCGGCCGTGCCATCTTGGTAGGCATTAACAGTCGAAGGCCACGAGGCAATTAAGCCCTCTAAGCTGTTAAGCATGGGGCGAGCGGCAAGAATATCAATTCCTTTGAAGCCATGAGCAACTAAGGGAGTTCCCTTTAAATAATATTCAAGAAATTCATGTCGAGATATTGGATCGAAGAGTTTTGAAATATTCATAACTTGTTTATATCACTTAGAAATATTCTATGGCTATTTTTTTGAATGTAAAGTATGCTTTACACTGTGAATATTAAAACAAACCTAAAAGACCTGCGAGTAAAGAGTGAAATTAATCAGTCAGAGTTCGCTCGCCTTTGTGGAGTTTCAAGGCAAACTATTCATGCCATTGAAACTTCTAAGTATACGCCTTCAGTAGAGTTAGCCTTGAGAATCGCGGTCATTCTTAACTTGGCCGTAGAAGAAATCTTCAGTTTAAACGAGGTGTAATATGCTTTTCAAGTTCATTCATCCTACGCCAAAAAGTATGATCATCGCTTTTTTCATCGCTCAGCTGTTTCCACTCTTAGTTCTGGGTTTGAATCAAAAATTGGGCTATTTTATTGGCTGGCTTCAATTTGAACTTGTTATTTTAGGTGCTCTTTGTCTTTGGGAGGTTAAGCCGACTACGGAGCTAGATGAGCGAGAAACTGAAATAATGTTACGATGGAAAGGCAGAATGCTCGAAGTTGTGTCATCTCTTGTTATTATTCCAATTATCATTTTAAGTTTTAAGCCCGAGATATCAGGTTGGACACTATTTATTTTAACGGGAGTGCCAATGTATGTAGCGTTTATTGTCTGTACATTGCTTTTAAAGAAAGAGTTAGGTTATTTCTTCTACACGGTAAACGAAAATGGATAGCAAAATTAAGGACCCGTTGCACGGTCTAACTCTTGAAGTGATACTAACAAGATTAGTAGAGCTATATGGATTTGAAGAGCTCGGTGAACATATCAATATTCGCTGCTTTACTCATGATCCTAGTATTAAATCGAGTTTGAAGTTCTTGCGAAAAACTCCTTGGGCAAGGGAAAAAGTCGAGAAGCTCTATCTGGTTAGTTTGGATTGATAATGACGAACTTTTCTAGCTACCACTTCCATTTATATTTTGATGAAAGCCAGATCTCGACCGCTACAAGTATGGCTCAGCAGTTGGCCGATATTTTTAGTGTTCAGGTTGGACGTGTTTGGGACCGCCCTGTGGGACCCCATCCGGTCAACTCATGTCAAATCACTGTGCCCAAGGATAAGTTTGAATCTATCGTGAGTTGGCTAATGGTAAATCGTCAGGGCCTTGACGTCTTTGTTCATCCAGAAGGTGAGAATGATCTTATTGATCACCGAGATCATATTATGTGGATTGGAAAATCATACGAAATCGATTTATCTATTTTTTAAAGGCCGTACTTCTTTTTTATTTTAAGATAAGTGCCGTCTTCTTTTATAGTCTCTAAGTTTTTATTGAAAATATTGAGCAAAGATTTTCCGTTCTTTATTTTTTTGCTGAAGCAAGTAAAATATGGAGCAGCGTAGACTTCGTGAAAATAGAGTTCGCTAATGAAGGGATTTGACTTCGCTAGTTCAGCGATGACGGTTTTATAAGAGTAAACGGCATCAATTCTCTTTGCTTTAAGCATTTTGAGTAAGTTAATGTCACTGGCACCGGCCACAATTTTTACCTGATACTTTTTAAGTTCTTCTTCTAAGTTATAGCCCCTGACAACGCCAATACTCTTTCCCTTTAATTTTTTTAGACTTCCTGGTTGCTCTTTTTTTAGAGTGTAGATACCTATGGAGTTTTGACCAATTTCATTTGAGAAATAAAAATCGTTCTCTCGATCCTTTGTATAGGAACAGCTACAGAGTCCATCATACTTTCCGTTTTGGGCAAGAACTAAGGCGCGCTTCCAGGGAAAGAAAGTAGTTTTAACTTGAATTGAAGACAGAGCAAAGGTTGTACTTAGGACTTCGATGTCAGCCCCAGGCATATTAAGATCACCGTTCTCAATTTTAAGAGGAGGAAAATGATTACAGGCCATACTTACAGTCTTAGTACTAGGAGTGGTTGTACCAAAGCCATCTGTAATCATTAGCCAGAGAAATAAGGAATTTATCAGTGTTTTGATCAAGTAATCTCTATCTCCGAAGATATTCTAAACTTTTCGTACAGAGTAACTCTATGCTCTAATAATAGGAAATACTATCAGGAGCCACTGTGCAGCAATATAATGTCGTTATCTTAACTACATACGAACTTAGTCTTTCCTTGATTTTCTGTATGCTTACGATTTATTTAGCAACGGTCTTCATGAATAAGTTTGTTTTATCAGCGCCGGTCGAATGGTTTATTAAAGAACGACATAAGTCAGGTTGCCTCGTTAGCGGAGCACTTATTTTAAGTGTGTTGTTCTTAGTTCAAGGAAGCATTGAGCACTCGACTTCAGCACTGCAAAGTCTACTCATGTCTAATAATCAATTTTCTTTGAAAATCCTTGGGATAGCCTTGATCTATTTTTCTGTTTTCTACATCATAACTTTTTTAGCAAGTTTCGTTTTAATGTTTATTATCTCAAAGATTTACAGAAAAATGATGGCGCCAATTGACTTTGATTACGAAATTGAAAAGAAAGACAATTTCGGTCTATCCATGTTTCTAACGATTATCATTATTAGCATCATGATTTTCATTCAAGCGCCACTTAACCACTTCCTAGGAAGTTTAGTCTTTCATAATTATCTGGATAAATTTTAGTGAAGTTCATTGTCCTTATCATTTTTCTAAGTCTTAATGCCCACGGCATTGAGCCAATGGAATATATAAAAAAACCTGATATTAAAACTGAGACTCAGATTATTGGAGACAAGATTTTTTTCAGTTTTGGCTTTAAAGACCTGCAGGGAAGTTACCAAGAGTGGAGTTGGTCAGATGACCTTAAGTCTTTACTCGGTGACACACGCTCTTTTGGAATAAGAATAAAAGATCCAGCTAAAATGGAGTTTTATAATAGCGAGCTTCCTGGCTCAATGTTTAAAAACCATCCACAGATTGGGGTGATACCAGATTACAGTAAGCTTGTTTCTCATTACTACAATTCGGTGACACCTCTGTACAAGATTTGGAAACAATACATAACCAAAAATGGATTAGGGCAACGCGAGTCGGTTGAACTTTTACTTCGTTTTTTTCAAGACTTTCCCTATGGGGTACCGCCTGATGTGATTGAAGATAAATACATTAGTGGTCTTTTTGTTCCACCACTATCACTGCAAAATGGTTGGGCTGACTGTGATTCTAAATCTCTGCTAATGGCAACTGTATTAGCTCATGAGGAAAGTTTTAGAGATAAGATGGCCATGATCTTGGTGCCGGGCCACGCTTTTTTAGGGTTTGAGTTTATTCCACAGGTTTATGATGAGAAATATAAATTTCAAAATCGTACATTTATTGTCGCTGAACCGACGGGTTTGAGCCGTACTCCATTTGGAAGAAAGAATTCTCCTTATACTCGTCTAATAGGTGTCGAGCCGATTATTGTAAATGCTCCTTTGCAGCTTAATAGTTCGCCTTTAGAATCGGGTCTTGCTCCACTTGTTGAGTCGGACTGTCCTGATAACGGGTTATTGATTGATATTTTTTCTGACTATGAAAACGCACGAATTCAGCAGTGTGTGATTAAGTTAAATGGGGAATATGTGAAGCACGGGCCACTTCTGAAATACGGTACAAATGGAAAACCTGAATCAAAGGTGATTTATAATAAAGGGTCGGCTTTATAAAGCTTCGTTATTTTTTTCTCACTTATCTTTTCTTTATTTCTCAGTGGGCATGGTCGCAAGAAGGTCCTCCTGAAGGTTGGTCAATTGGAGTCGCCTCTGCGTACGATCGCTCTCCTTATCAAGGTGTAGGATTCGAGCTCAAGGCTTTCCCCCTCTTTTCATATAAAATGGGCCGGTTTTGGTTAAAAGGGCTTTCACCTTCATTGCAGGTCATTTCTCATGATGAAATTGATCTGGGGATTTTTTTAAAGCCAGAGCTTTTTGGAACTGGCTACGAAGCAGAGGACTCTTTATTTCTTAGAGGTATGGATGAAAGAAAAGGTTCGTTACTGTTAGGACTGGAGGCAAGATTAAAACTAGATAGGCTTAAACTCGAAGTTAATATTGAGCAAGATATCTATGATCGCCATCATGGTAGAAAAGCTCAGGTTTTTTTAGGCTCCGGTATTCCCTTAAATCTCTTTATCGATTCAATTCCATTTACGCTCTTTAAGTTAAGTCTCGGTGCTGGCTACTATAGTAGTGCTTATAATAATTATTACTATGGGGTTAAGCCCTCAGAGGCGACTCCAGATCGTGCCGTTTATAGCCCAGGAAGTTCTATATCGTTGCTACTTAAGAGCTCTATTATGGTTAAAATAACAAAAGATTTTACGCTAACAATCGGCTATGCCAATGAGGTCCTTGGCCGTGAAGTTAAAGACAGTCCTATTACTAATGGCAATAATAGTGACGCTTATTCTGTCTTTCTCACTTACTCATTATAAGGACTAATCTTTTAGATCACTTATCTGCTAAAGATTAGTCCTCGTCTTCATCATCGGCGATATTGTCATAAACTGTGACGACATCATCATCTTCTTCAAGCATATCGAGAAGCTTTTCTATCTGTTCATAGGTCTCGTCGCTAACTTTCTTTCTAGTGAGGGGAATTCGAACAAGTGAAGCTTCTTCCGGAGTTGCATTAATTTCCTGTAGCTTTTCTTGAATAGCTCCAAAACTTTCCATGGGGCCTATGACTTTAAAGAATTCGTCTTCACGTTCAACTTCCTCTGCTCCAGCGTCAATCATGTGTAGAGTGAAGTCGTCTTCATCAATTCCTTCGACGGGAATAGTGAACATTGATTTATGATCAAACACAAATTGAAGAGAGCCAGTGACTCCAAGTGAGCCACCGCACTTTCTGAAGTAGCTTCTCACCGCCGAAACGGTGCGAGTTGTATTGTTTGTTGAAGCCTCTACAAAAATAGCCACGCCATCAGGGCCATAACCCTCATAAGTAATATCCTCGTAACCAACACCATCGCTGCCTTGGCCTTTTTTGATGGCCTTATCAATATTATCTTTTGGAACGTTAAACTTCTTGGCACGTTCAACAGCAACTTTTAAGAGAAAGTTGGTCGCTACGTCTTCTCCACCTTTTTTGGAAGCCATAAAAACGTCTTTCAACATTTTAGTATAAAGAGCGGCGCGCGCCTTATCGGCTGCACCTTTTTTGTTGGCAATCTTGGCTGATTTTCTACCCATAATGAATCCTGATGTTTTGAATCTAAGTAATTTAACTAATATTAAGGACTTTTTCTAGAAATGAATGAGGTGGCAGCTTAAGTTGTTGAAATTATTGTTTTCATGTTAACATTTTATTGATCAAATAGAGTCGTCATTATGAGCATTATAAGTCAGGGTCGATAGACATGAGCAAGCTGATGAAAAGATGGTTAATTGTTGTAGCAGTCGTAATGGCCGGCTTGAGCATTAACTTCTTTTCGAAACCACCAAAGATTGGTGTGAGTCCAAAAGGTTACTCTGTCGCTTTTGGCCACGTGTATTTTGATGGTGAGCTTGTGCCCAAAGCGCGTGCCAGTCTTTTTTATTACTCGATCATGGATGAGTATGGAGACTATGGTTGGGATAAGGTGAATGCCTTTTATAAAGGCCAGCTGCTTCCTGATGCCTATCCAACTGGCTTTAGTGTTTATTATTATGAGCTCAAGCAACCTAAGGGCAAATTTACACCCTCAGCCTATTATAAAAACAAAAACGGCGTTTTCTACCATGGTAAAAAGCTTGAAGGCGCTGATATTAATACGTTTTATGCTACCGAATTCAATCAGGGTCGCTCTGGAGAGTATATCTATCGTGGCGCTCAGAAAGTCGAAAAAATTGACCAATAATTCGTTCTAGTCGTAGTGTTAATTCATGAAAAAACTAGCGCTAGTCCTGCTCTTATTTACTCAAGTCTCGTTGGCTCAGATCATCCCAAATCTTTGGGTGCAAGCGGAGCACCAAAGCGTAGAAATTTCACTCAAGGATAAAACTGCGTACCCCATGATTAGGCTCAAAAGGGCTGGAGCAGTACCTGTAATACTTCTTCATGGCATTGGAACGAATGCCCACAACTGGATGGACTTAGGCCCAGATCTTTATAAGTCTGGCTACGATGTTTGGGCCTTTACTTGGTCAGCAAATAAAAATCGCGATATTGATCAAGCAGGAAGTCAAACGGTTAAAGAGATTGTTAATTATGTTTATAAAGAGACAGGGAAAAAGTCTTTCTTAGTTGGTCACTCTCTTGGTGGTATCGTTTCAAAAATCTATACACTCGGAATTGAGTTCGACCAAAAAACTGGTGAGTACTTCATTAGTAAAGCGAAGCAAAGACAAGCTCGAAGTAGACTCCGTGGGCTAGTGTCCATTTCTTCTCCCAATGGTCTTGACCCTGAGATGTTGGCTAAGTTCCTTCCATTATTTTCAAAGCTACCAACAAGTAAAGTGCCAGGGATGGCCGATCTCTCAAGTATGATCAATCGAGACAAACTTCAGCGCGACCTCTACTTGGTTCGCTTGATTGAATATAATGTAATGGCCGTAAGACTACCGCTAATTTCAAATCTAGCAGAGTTTCTATTTAACCCAGCTTATCACTCTATCTTTGACTACGACTTAGGTCGGATGACTCGTTATGGCTTTTCTCCCGTTCCACAACCCATCATTGATCAAGTGAACACAAATAGAACAGAGCTTCGCTCAGGAGATCAAATTGCGGACTATAGCCGCTTTTTTAGAGATGAACCTCGTCCTATCCCATTCGCCTATATCGCTGGCGAGTCAGACAAAATAGCGGGTTTTGAAACAATTGAAACTGAAGCGCTGGCACAGGAAAGCCCTTTTCTTTTAATTGAAGAGGGCGGCCATCTCGATCCACTCATGGGAAGTATGAGAATCGAAACAGCTCTCTTTCTGAATAGATTTTTTAAAGCGCTTTAAAGATTGGAAGACTTAGACTTTGAATAATTTGTTCACAAGTCGCTCTAAATCCAGAGGGCTTCGGCATAGCAGAAGCATTCATAAACTGATCAACTTGCGCTAAAAGTTCTTGAGCTTTCTCAGGCTTATGGAAACGCTCATCTGAGTTCTTCACTACCGCCACTACTGCTTCCATTCTGTCTTGAACAAATTGTGGGTTCGC
This sequence comes from Halobacteriovorax sp., assembly GCA_002716825.1. GTDB lineage: Bacteria > Bdellovibrionota > Bacteriovoracia > Bacteriovoracales > Bacteriovoracaceae > UBA4207. The sequence continues at coordinate 8,310 of PBCC01000055.1, forward strand.
ATCTCTTAGTCTGACTAGAAAGTCATAGGATTTCCTGGCTTTCACAGTGGCGTCAAATGGGGACTCATTCGATGTATCTAGGATGAATTTCATTTTTTTCTCAAGGTCACCTGGATAGAGACTCTCAAGTTTTGCCCACGCAAGATCCATATACTCAACAGGAAGAATCCTAAAGTAGTCAGCTGGATCTTCACCGGCTTCTGTTATAAAGCGAATGAAACTTTGAAACTTCTGTTCAACACTCATTCCGAGGTCATGATTGAGCTTTACTGGTGTACCGGCAGCTCTCATACGCTTTAGGTACTGCATTCTCTTTTTGAAGAGAGTTGCAATAAGTAAGAATTGCTCGGCGCTTTGTTGCGGGCGAATACAGCGTATTTCAACCGTTTCTTCCGAGGTGTCAAATCCTTCAACGACCATTCGTTCGATATTGATGGCCTGATACTTTTCGGTTGGGCCCCAATTAGCTTTTTGATAATTATAAGCCCCATCTCGAATATTGAGACCAAGACCAATGATGCTCTCGTCAGAGTTTTGATCGAACTTATTAATGGCGTCGATGAAAGCATCGCGCTGAGCTTTAGGCTGTGCCTTAATAGGAGGAGAGTTATAGTGGTCATCTGCTAGTATGCCACTGCCGATTTCAGCGTGGTTATACATATCAACCATGAAGTCGCGAAAATACTTTGAGTTACCTTCAAAAAATGCTTCGGCACCAAAATGGATATGGCCACCACCAGTATTTCTTGATGGACGTAAACCAATCTCTCTCGCATTGGCATAGAGATCGAGCTCAAGGCGCTTAGTGTATTCAATTAGCTTTGAATCAGGAATTGGTTTGGCCGTAACTTCAACTACTGCAGGATCTAATGTGACATTGAAATACCATCCATCGGGATAGCTGATTCTTCCGTACTCTAAGCCGTATTTATCAATCTTTGTTTGTAGGGAGCAATCAGCACAATTCTCTAGAATCTTATCAATCAGAATTCGCTGATAGCGCTCGCTCATCTCTGAGTTAACGGTACCGCTGCCTTGTGAACGTTGAGCCTCTAGAATTTGTGGATGTGTAAAAGTGAGCTCAGCGCCGTAGGTGTACTCATCATCAAAGTTGGCAGGTGATCGTTCAACACTGCTGGAGCAGGCAACAACGATTAAGGAGAGGACTAGGAGAGTGTAGTTTTTAAAATTATTCATCATTGCTACATTTCGGAATATAACAATAAAATATAAGGAATCTCTACTTTCCCGAGCGTTTTGCTTTGGCTTTCTTTTTCTTAGCTAACTTCTTTCTAAATTCTTTTTGTCGGACTTTATTCGCTTCCTTAGCTTTTTCAAGCGCTTCGCTTTGATTGTCCTTCATTTTCTCGCGCAAGACGCGCTCACGTTCTCTTTTTACGTTTTTGGCGATTTGATAAAACTCATTGTCTTTTGATGGAACCTTGAGCTTTTGTCTCAGGTCTTTATCTCGTTCGTTTTTTAGCTTCTTAGCCTTTTCATACTTCGGATCTTTCTTCGGCGTAGGCTTGGGCTTGGGCTTGGGCTTAGGCTTTTCTTGTTTTTTGTATTTTAAAGACTCGGTTTCAATAATAGTAATCAAATCTAAAAGTGCTTGCTTGGCAGGCTTGGAGTCTCTAGCCACAAGCACTTCAAATCTTTGGGCCAGATAGTCTGTAAGATAGCCGACAAAGAGTTCTATTGGGTTAAGCTTGAACTCTCTAAGAAAGGTCTCTTCGCCGATAATATGTAATGCCTCTGGTCCAGTAGTGTGAAACTCGTTAGTAAGTGGAATGCAAAAATAATCAGATGGCTTAAGTCCTGTTCCGCCATTTGTACCTAGTCGGATATGGTGAGCACATTGGGCTTTTTTACCCGAAACGACGCAGTTTTGCTTTCTAAGCCAGTTGAGGTAGGCCGGATTTCTATGAGCTTTATGTTTTGATAATTCCATCAGCCTATTCTAGACACTTGTGCTAGCATCGCCAATACATTGGAGAGATAATGGCACTTGGGGCAACGATTTATAAGGCTAAAGTAAACTTAGCGAACCTTGATCTTAATCAATACGAAGATTTAAATCTTACGATCGCCCAGCATCCTTCTGAAAATGAAGCGCGATTACTCTACCGGTTTGCCACTTATTTATACTGCTATAAAGAACGACTAGAGTTTACGAAAGGTATTAGTACAACAGATGAACCAGATCTTTGGCTCAAAGATTATAGTGGGGACCTACTCGAGTGGATCGAACTTGGTATGCCAGAGCTTAGAAGGATTAAACAGGCCTGTAGTAAATCAAAGAATGTGAAAATTTTCACTTATCATGGGGAGCGCGCCAAACAGTGGGAAGAGAAGATACTTCTCGAGTTAGAAGATAATCCTAAAGTTGAGATCTATCACTTAGCCTGTGACGTAAATGATTCATTGAAAAGAACGGTTGATTTAAACTGTGTGATTCAAGACGGTGTGATGGATTTAACAAATGAAGAATTCAAAGCGCGCTTTACTTTGGTCAAGGCAAAATAAAGACCAGTACAAAAGATGCACTGGTCTTAACTAAAAAACTTATTTCTTAATATTGGCACCGACAACTGCAGCCATTTGCATCATATCGATTGTTTCGCCTTCTTTCAGGTTCGTAAGATCAGTGAGTTTACCAGACTTGCTCGTAGACTTTGTCTTTTTGAAAATTGGAAGTAGCTTAGCGTCTGCGACGATAAATTTACCGGCATTTTCAGGCTTACCGTTTACAGTCTTAGTTTGAAGTTTTTTGCTTTTGATATAATCCCAAAGTTTCTTTGTGATTTCCGTGCGTGGCAACTCAGTCGCTCCTAACATTGCTGCTAGTTCTGATTGAAGTTGTACTGGTTTTTTAAGTCCTTTTTCCTCGGCCATGTTACTCATCCTTGTAATGTTTTGAGGATTGTCTCAAATTGGCTTAATTACGACCAGTAGAGTGTTCATTTAATTTTTATGACGCTATATTCTTTAATTATTAGGAGTTTACAATGAGTTCTGGTCTTCTTGCACTGCTAGATGATGTCTCAGCCTTGGTGAAAGTAAGCGCGTCAACACTTGATGATGTCCCCGCCCAAGTTGCCAAAACAAGCGGTAAAGTATCCGGCATCATTATCGATGACGCAGCTGTGACTCCGAAGTATGTCATTGGTTTGAGTCCCGAGCGTGAGCTTTCTATCATTTTTAAAATTGCAAAGGCATCACTACTTAACAAAGTCTTTATCTTAGCACCTGTTACTTTAGCTCTAGGTTATTTTGCACCTTGGATTATCACACCAATACTGATGTTAGGTGGCTGCTTTTTATGCTTTGAAGGCTATGAAAAAGTTCATTCAATCTTTGCTTCAAATAAAAATATTGAAACTAAAAAAGTTGAAACGATTTCCCCAGAACAACTTGAAAAAATACGCATTTCATCTGCTGTTCGAACCGACTTAATTTTATCCGCCGAAATTGTTGCGATTACTTACTCAACTGTTACAAACAGTAGCTTTGTGAATCAAGTGGTTGTTATGTTTTCGGTCGCTATCTTTATAACTCTTTTGGTTTACGGATTCGTTGGCTTGATTGTGAAAGCCGATGACTTTGGCCTTTATCTTTCAAAGAAAGCAAGCTCTCCAAAGCTACAGTTGCTTGGACGCAAAATCGTTAAAGCCATGCCAACATTTTTAAAAGTGTTGAGCTATGTGGGGACGGCCGCCATGCTATTGGTTGGAGCGGAGATTATCGTGCACGGAATTCCAGTCCTTCATCATTTTATTAAAGAAGTCCCGAGTCTGATCCAGTCTATTTTGTGTATTTTAGGTGGTTTAGCTCTAGGTTTTGCTATTGATTCGCTGCGTTCTTTGTTTGTAAAAACTTCACATTAAATTTTAAAGAGTAGATAAGCTTTAGTAGGATTCACCTATGAAAACACTATTAAAGCTGCTGCTTCTACTATTGATCATCCCAAGTTTTGCACAAGCTCAAGGACTTGATCCTTACGAAGATACGCCCGAGTTCTTGCGCCCTCAGGTTGATCCCGACTTTCCAGACAAATCGAACACTCCCGTTTTTTCTCATCTTTTCAAATTAGTTAAGCCCGATGGGGCAGGCAAAGTTCTCGCCATAAAAAATTCAACAGCACTTAATAAGCCTGCATCGACCATGAAACTGTTTACAGGTTGGTGGGCACTACAAGAGGGGATTCGTGAACTCGATTATTTGGCAACGATGCTAAAGACAAGTTCCAATGCTATGGCACAGAGTACGCTCAACCTTTTGGGTTCAAATTCAGACATGGAAAACTATTATAGTAATCTAGGGCTGACAGTGAATGAGCATACTTTCCGAGTCGCCGATGGCTCGGGATTAAGTTATTCGAATAAATCCAATTGTATCGTTCAAATTCAATTACTCGAGATGATTTTAGCCAGTAACCAGTATGTTGTTTACCGCGATCTTTTGGCCCAACCGGGTGAGACTGGCACTCTTCGAAACCGCTTACACACACTCAAGGGGAAAGTCTTTGCAAAGACTGGAACTCTAAATCGCACGGCCGCTCTGTCTGGCTTTATCGAAGCTCCGCAGGGAACGATTGTTTTTTGTGTTCTTTCAGACTTCCTAAATCATTCTCTGCAATATGAGCGCAAAAGAATTGATGCAATGGTCATCGAGAATTATAACCGCGCCCTTTAAAGTTTGTTTGATATATCAAACAACCGTTGCTAACGTAGGTTTCAAATCAAATTTTGGAGCCTCAAATGCGCTTAATTATAGTTCTCGGCCTACTCTTTATTAGTCTTAGCTCTCACTCAAAAATGGTTTTCTTGGTTGAAGGTCCACTTGGTAAACATGTGGGAATGAGCCAAGATCAAAGCTCTTATCAACTAATCACCTCTGGCGAAAAGTGGCATCTCTATCCAAGTATTTCATCTAACGGAGAGAGGATCGCTTACGCAACTGGCGAAGGCGCAGACTCATTAGTTTTAGTGGTCAAAAATCTTAAGTCCCGTGAGATACAGGTTCTGACTGAACCCGGTTTTGTGCTTCAACCGATGTTTGCTCAAAATGGAAACCGTGTCTTCTTCTCACACCAGGAATTTGGCATCAATCGAATTGGCTATATTGATCTCATCAATGCAGGTGTTACTCATTATATTACCGGCGATGATCAAAGCTTCTTCCCGGCACCGTTTCAAAGCGGTGAGATGGTGGTTTATCAGCGCAATAAAAAAAATGCGCCTAGAGAAATTGTCCTGCTCGATCTCATAGAGAATAAAGAAGAAATTATTGGGTTTGGTATGGCACCTGCTCTTTCAAAAGATGAGCGCCATATTGCCTACACTTCAAAAGTTGATGGCAATTGGGATATTTATGTTTATGACCGCTTTGAAAAAACCACTAAACGCGTGACTGAAGATGCGGCACACGACTTCTCCCCAAGCTTTGATCGAAATGGTGACTTGATTTATACGTCTGATCGTTTAGAAAATGGTGTGTTCTCAATCTATAAGCAAAGTCTGAACTCTTGGAGCTCTCAAAAATTAAAAGAAGAAGTTTTAATAACTAAAACAGGGACAAGCTTCTACGCCCCAAGAATTTCTGGTGTTGAAAATTATCAAACAACGCAAATGCCAGTGATGACGGGAGAAGCAAGATCTTCGTTTGGTACTATTAATCATAAAGGAAAAATCTATGTAGTCGGTGGTCACCAAGGCGCTGAACACACTTATCCACCGGAGTCATTTACAGGTCGAATGACTGCTTACGATATCGCCAGCCAAACATGGACTAATAAAGCTGCTCGTCCCCATAAGGCCCATGGCTACCAGCTAAGTTCTCATGGAAAATATCTCTATGCTTTTGGGGGCTTTGCTTATGAAGCCAGCACGAGTCCGAAGTGGAAGTCTCTCGATATTGTCGAGCGCTACAATACTGAGACTGATACGTGGGAAGAAGTCGGTACAATGCCTCGTCGTCGCTCTTCAAATGTCGTCGTCAAGGTCGGACTTAAGGTCTACTTGATGGGAGGCTGGGATGCGACTCCAAAGTTTGATAACGATATTGATGGAACCTTTCACGACGAAATCGATGTCTTTGATCTAACGACGCATAAGTGGAGTGTTCTTGAAACAAAGCTTCCTAAAAAACGCCGCGCTTTTTCGGCCTTTGAGCGTCAAGGTAAAGTGTATCTCGTTGGTGGAATTTCTGAGGGGGGAAGTCATTTCTCTCTAAGCGATGCTTTCACCGAGTTTGACCCAGCCACTAATACTTTCAAAGATCTTCCAAAACTTCCATTTGGTACTTTTGCTCCGGCCGCGGGAACTTTGGGCGATAAGGCGTTTATGTTTGGTGGAATGTTTAAAACTGGCGCCTTTAATTATGAATACGTTCCTCATATTTATGAGTATGATTTCAAGAAGTCCACATGGACCCATAGTGGCCGTTACCTCAATGAGTACAAGGGCTTTTCTCAAGTCGTAGAAATGGGAGCTTGCCTCGGTATTTTAGGCGGTCATAGTTATAAGAACGGTAGCGATAAGCCTGTTGATACATTTGAACACTTTTGTTCATTCTAGGAGTTTGTGGTGAGCGAAGATTTACAAAAAGAAATTGAGCGCCTGAAGCAAGAAAATGAAAAGCTAAAAGCTGACAAGAAGAAAGCTAAAGATATCTATTTTAAAGTCAGTCAAAAGGGCGCGGTTTCTGCGTATGGGCTGGGACGTTTTCCAGTTACTCTTTATCAAGAACAGTGGATCAAGCTGCTCGATCGCAAAGAGCAAATTCTCGAGTTCATTGAAGAAAACGCATCGGAACTTAAAACTAAAGAATAATGAGCTTTAAAGAAAATGAACTTTGTCTGCTTGCCAATAGGGAGATGCCCTACGGCAGGCACAAAGGTACAGTGCTGATTGATTTACCAGAACATTATGTCGTTTGGTATTTCAATCAAGGACTTCCCGATACTGAGCTTGGACGACTGCTTAAGCTTCTCTACGAAATTAAAGTGAACGGTCTTGAGTATCTTGTACGACCCCTCAAGGCACGCTAATGCAAATTATAAGGCGCTATAAAAAACTGTCGTGGTTTGAATTCGTTGATATTCTTGATGAACAGCTCAAGACAAGTCCTGAGTGCGATGTATACTTTGAGCTCATGGATGAACTGCATTGGCGGCTTGTGGAGAGTATATCTGAAGGGGCGAGCTTTAAGCTTAAGGCCCAAGCCGATAAACTGGTAGCTCACTTTGCACAACGAAACTTATCAGGACTTTCAGATTTAAAAGAAATTTCGTCTAAATTCTAAGTCCCACAAAACGTATTCTTGATTCGTTGTTCAGGCTTTGGGGCAAGAGCATACTCTTTACCCTGATGGGTTGAGCTAAATGGACTTTTATAAACTTCATTAAGAAGCTTGAAAACAGAATCATCGCGATTAAGTGAAGCTTGAATGGCCCGCTCGATTTGATGATTGCGTGGAATTAAGTAGGGATTGCTTATCTTCATAAACTCAAAATTAGGTGAGCGGCCTAACCACTTTTTTAGAAATGGTGGAAAACCATCATAGGCTTCGAGCTTCTCACGAGAATGCGTCAGCTTAATAAAGCTATCAGTGAAATCGAGGTCATGTCTTTCTAGAAGTTCCAAGAATTCTACAATCAGCGCCTGATCTGTATGAACAGGATTTTCAATCCCAAATTTTTTACTCATTTCAACTAGCCATGCTTGGTCATAATACCTATAGGTAGAATCTAGGAGCTCTTGTGTCTGCTTAATCGCTTGGTCAGAGTCAGTATCAACGATGGGTAAGAGTGCACTGGCGAATCGACCAAGATTCCATTTTCCAATATTGATCTGATTGCCATAAGCGTAGCGGCCGTGACGATCAATAAAGCTATAGACGCGTGCATGAGAGTAATTGTCCATGAAAGCACATGGCCCGTAATCAATCGTCTCACCTGATACTGCCATATTGTCAGTATTCATAACACCGTGGATAAAGCCTAGAGATAACCACTTGGCAATCAAACTGGCCCACGCTTTGGCGGTGCAATCGATCAATGCAAGATAGGGATTGGCTTGATCGCGCGCCTTAGGATAATGGCGCTTAATGGTGTAGTCAGCCAGTGCTTTTAACCCTTCATAATCTCCACGTGAGGCAAGGAACTCGAAAGTACCAATACGGATATGGCTTGAAGCCACGCGAGTAAAAATGCCGCCTGGCTGTGGAGTTTCTCTATAGACCTGTTCACCTGAACGAACGGCGCATAATGCTCGCGTCGTAGGAACTCCAAGGGCGTGCATCGCCTCGCTTACGAGATATTCCCTAATAACGGGCCCAAGGGCCGATCTGCCATCACCGCTTCTTGAGTAGGGGGTTTGACCTGAGCCTTTGAGTTGCACGTCGAAGCGCATATTGTTGCTTGTGACCACCTCTCCAAGTAGTAGGGCTCGACCATCTCCAAGTGTAGGGTTGAAATGCCCAAACTGATGACCGGAGTAGGCCATGGCGATAGGTTCAAGACCACTATGTCGTTCTTGACCGGAAAAATATCTTGCAAGCTCTTGATCAGACTTACTAGTTAAGTCATCGTTAAAGAGCTCTTTAGCTAAGTCGTGATTAAATGCGATTAATGTGGGGTTTAAAAACTTGTCGGAAAACTGCTGGGTGAAAAAATGAGAGGGGAGACTAATGTAGGTATTTCTGTATGTGATCATGGGGCAAAAAAAAGGCCGCTCATAAAGCGGCCTTTAGCTAATTATAACTTTTTAACTTGAACAGCGCATGGTCCTTTTTGACCTTCACCTAGTTCGTATTCTACCGCGTCACCTTCTTGAAGCTGACCTTGCTCAACTGCAGTGATGTGAACAAAAAGATCTTTTGCACCATCATCAGGAGTGATAAAACCGAAACCTTTTGCATCATTGAAAAACTTAACTTTACCTGTACTCATAACTTCCTCGTTCTAAAAAAATATAAAGACTAGAACAGTTATAATAGCACGGACTTTGAAGATAAGGATAATAGCAAGGGCCCTGGAAAGGATAAAAATGCTTTAATAATTTCAATGACTTGATGAAATAATTGAAAAATAATGAACTATTTAAGCCCGAATACAGTCTAAATTATAAGCTTTGCAAGGCAGATTAAATTAATCTGGAGAACAATATGAAACTGACAAAACTCATCATTTTTATGACATTTTTAACTTTAAGTAGTGGAGCATTTGCTGATGATCACGGCGAGCATAAGCAGGGTCGTTTTAAAAAAGCAATGGAAGCATTGGAGCTGAATCAAGAGCAGCTTGAGTCTATAAAAGAGTTTCGTAAAGCTCAAAAAGGCAAAAAAACAGAACACTTTAAAAAGATGAAGTCGCTTCGAGAAGAGATGAAAAAGGCTTTCATTGACGACTCAAGCGAGAGCGAACTTAAACGTATTCATAGCGAACTTGAGGCTGCTCACGACGAAATGACTTCTCATAAACTTGAAAAACTCATTTTTATGAAGAAGACACTAACTCAAGAACAGCGTCAAAAGTTTATGGATATGAAAAAGAACCGCTTCGAAAAAAGACGTAAATGATTATTAGGCTCAAAAGTATATTTAATCCTCTACCTGTGACCGAGAGGTCTGTAGAGGATTTTCACGCCTACTATAACGAAACCCATGCTTTCATTCGCTCTGTGATCTACTGGATGGTACGAAATCAAGCGGTAGATGACTTGGTTCAAGAAACATATTTGAGAGCATGGAAAAGTTTCTCAGGCTTTGACGGTGAATCAAGTTTTAAAACTTGGGTGTATCGAATTGCCAAAAATGTAACTTATGACTTTTTAAAATCAAGCAAGAAGTTTGAAGAAGCAAGCTATGAGCAGCTCGAGCAAATCTCTGGTCAAAGCAGTGACCCTGAGCTTGAAGACTTGATTACAAAGGGACTGCTTAGTTTAAATGCCGATCATCGCGAATGCTTAGTTTTATTCTACAAGTTAGGGTACACGGTCTCAGAAATCGCTGTCCTGACAAAACTCCCCGAAGGGACTGTAAAGTCCAGGTTGCATTACGCGAAGGATAGATTTTCAAAGTTTTTGGAAAAAAATGGAGTCCGAAATGAATGACGAAAAAGATCTTTTTATAAAAAATGCATTGGCAAAAGATCATAGTCAGCCAAAAACTCCTCGTGGAGAGTGGCATGCTATAGAAGAGAAGATCTCAGGTACTAAGAGTCTCTTTAACTTCAAAGTGTTCGCCTTTGCATGCTCGTTAGTTCTCGTTTTAGTGGTCTTAGGACGAAATGAATCACGTCCAACATTTAGCGAACAAGATAAAGTTGATATTTATAGCTATGTCTTAGAGGATAGTTACTTCGACAACTCTGAAGAGGTAACAACTTGGGCATCAGTCGATTCATTTTAATAAAAGAGTTTCTATGAAATTTTTCTCACTACTATTGCTTTGCTTGTTAGAAGTTGCTCAAGCGCAAACTAAAGTTAACCTTAAACAAGCATTTGAGGCGGCTTTAAAGCGTGAGCCGTTAAAAAGAGCTGAGCTCGTTGTAGAGCAAAGCAAGGAACTGAAAAAAAAAGTTGTAGGAACCGCCTTGCCGCAGGTAGCACTGAAGGCTGACTATACGAGGCAGGATGCCAGCGGTGTGACATCAAGCACATTTAACCGCACCCAAAGAGCTGTTGGTCTAGAGCTGAAGCAGTCACTTTTTCAAGGTCAAAGAGAGTTCGCCCTACTTGATAAGAGCAATAATCAAATCGCACAGTCAAAAGAAGCACTCAAGTTGACCCGAAACGAGCTTTATATCGAAGTCACTAGCTCATATTTAGAGGTATTATTCAGTGAGAGTGAAGTTGAACTAGCTCGTGAGATTGAACGACTTTCTAAAGAACGAGTCGATTATCTAACAGACCGAGTTCGAAAAGGTCGCTCGAGGCAAAGTGAACTCCTGTCGGCCCAAGCAGCTCTTTCTAGCGCCAAAAATGACTTGATTTCATTGAATGCTAATCTTAATCGAAACCGCAAGTTGTTTAGCTTTATCACGGGGCTCGGACAAGATACAAAACTTGTGTCAGTGGCAAGCAATCCATCTCACAAAGATCTGTCCTATTTTTTGAATAAATCGACCAGTGCTCCGCAAATGAGCGTTGATAAGCTTCGAGTCGATGACTCTTATGCTGACATCAAGGTTGCAAAAGCGGGTCATTGGCCGTCGGTCGATCTCAAGGCAGACTATTTCATCGATAGAGAAAGTGTTTCTACGAGAGGCTCTGATTGGGCGGTTACGCTTTCCTTTTCACTTCCGCTATTTGAAAGTGGAAAAACTAAGGCCGATATCGCTCAGGCGAGCTATGCCAAAAATATTGCGGAATCTAATTACCGCTATAATAAAGAGAAGCTGGAGACGCAGGTTAAAAATCTATATCTAGATTATAAGGCCACTCAAGATCAAATTAAGTCTTATGAAAATACAGTAGAGCTGTATAAGAAAAACTATATCGCTCAACAAAAAGAGTACAATCTAAGTCTTGTTAACAACCTGGAAGTCTTACAATCACTCAACCTCTACACAGAAAGCAGATCAAATCTGAATCGTCTTAAAACGAATGCTCACCAATTATATTATCGTTTGCTTGCAACGGTAGGAGATAGTCTTGAACTTAACTGAAATTGCAATCAGACGACCTGTCTTTGCTTGGATGATCATGGCCGCCTTTATCATCTTTGGCGGCGTGGCTTTTACACAACTTGGAATAAGTGAGCGACCGGATATTGATTTCCCTGTCGTTAGTATCTCTATGGACTGGGACGGTGCCGCACCTGAAGTTGTAGAACTCGATATTCTAGATGCTGTGGAGAGTGCTCTCCTTGGCGTAGAGGGAATCAAGAGTATGACAAGTGAGGCTAGAAGGGGCAGTGCTAGAGTTTCGCTTGAGTTTGATTTAAATAAAGACATTGATGTTGCAGTTCAAGAGATTCAGTCGATTATGGGACAGGTGCAAAGACGACTTCCAACAGGAGTCGATGCGCCGGTGATTAGAAAGTCTAACCCTGAAGATCAACCTATCTTATGGCTTTCCATCAGCTCTGATGAGATGTCTCGCAGAGACTTGATGACCTATGTTCGAGACAATATCAAAGATCGATTTCAGACCCTAGACGGTGTGTCCGAGGTCATCCTGGGCGGATATATCGATCCGAATCTTCGTGTGTGGCTTAAAGAAGAAGAACTTAGACGTTTAGATTTAACTGCTGTTGATGTTGTGAATGCCATTGATAGAGAGCATTCGGAGATTCCTTCAGGCATTTTTGAAAAACCAGTGACAGAGTTTAACGTGAGAACTCTTGGGGAAGCGAAAACAGTCGAGGAGTTTGAACTTCTCTCAATTAATCAGCGCGGTGGCGCCGTAAATTATAGACCGATCGCTTTAAAGCAAGTAGCTGTTATTGAAGATGGTCTGGCCGATATAAGTCGAATCAATCGAGTTAATGGCAAATCTGCACTAGGTATCGGTATTAGAAAGCAAAGGGGATCAAACTCTGTTGCTGTCGGTGATGCAGTCAAAGAACGTATGCGCGAGATTCAAAAAATCATTCCATCAGACCTATCAATGGGAGTGAACTTTGATTTAACCGTCTTTATTAAACAATCGACTGACGAGCTCAAACATACACTGATCTATTCAGCGTTACTAACTGCCTTTGTCGTGTGGATCTTTTTGGGTTCTTGGTCAGCTACCTTTAACGTGATTCTATCTATCCCAACTGCAATTATTGGAACTTTCCTCGCACTTAAGTTTTTTGGATTCACTCTCAATACGTTCACTATGTTAGGGCTTACCTTGGCGGTAGGATTGATTGTTGATGACAATATTATGATCCTAGAAAATATATCGAGAAAGTTTAAAATCAATAAGGATCGAGTCAAGGCTTCACTTGAAGGGACAAATGAAATCGCATTTGCCGCACTAACAGCGTCAATCGCTATTATTGCGATCTTTATGCCGATTGGCTTTATGCCAGGGATTGTTGGTAAGTATTTTTATCAATTCGCTTTAACGATTACTGCCGCTATCGCATTTTCTTATATTGACGCCGTGACACTTACTCCAATGAGAACATCACTAACAATGGGTGAAGATAAGAGAGAGGGGAAACGAAAAATTGATGTTCTCATGCATAAACTTGAGGGCATCTACATTCGAGTTCTCACCTGGTGTCTAGATAATCGAGGTAAGACTCTAACCGCTGCATTAGCAGTGTTCTTACTTGTAATTCCATTTTTCACACAACTTAATCGAGAGTTCTTACCTCCTCAAGATCAGTCGAGACTTTTCTTAATCTTGAAAACTAAACCGGGCAGCTCGCTTGAGTTTACAGATACAAAGGCGCGAGAGATTGAAGAAGTTCTCATGGGGCGAGATGAAATCGCTCGCTATATGTTGGCCGTCGGCGGCTTTGGCGGTGGGCAGTCCAACTCTGCCAATTGTTATTTAACGATGAAGGACTTTAAGGATAGACCAATTGACCCAGAGCTTGGCAGAGCACTTTCTCAGCAAGAGTTTGCAGTCGTTCTTAAAAAAGAACTTTCAAAGGTGAAGGGCATTTTCACTATTGTTTCCGATCCATCTCTAAGAGGCTTTTCATCTGGACGTAGTTACCCTGTCGAGTTTTCTCTAAAAGGTCCTGATTGGGATACCTTGATTGATCTGTCTGAAAAATCGAAAGAGCTCATGCTTGAAACAGGCTTGATGACTGATTCTGATACAGACTTCAAAGGAGTCATTCCTGAAATCTAAATTATTCCAGACCGAGAAAAGGCCCTAGCGCGTGGAGTTTCAATTAACGATATTGGCCGCACTATACAGTCTATGATTGCCGGAGTTGTTGCCGGAAAGTTTGCAAAAGGCGGCAGACGCTACGATATTCGAGTTAAGGTCAGAGATCAGGACTTCTCTGACATTAAGGATCTTGCTCAGATTATGATTAGAAATAATCGCGGTGAGCTCATTAGTCTTGGTGAAGTAACTAAAATTGTGGAAGACAAGGGGATGCTGTCTATCAACCGTACCGATAGGGCACGATCTATCCAAGTTTACGGCAATCTTGCCCCAGGGGCATCTCAGGCCGATGTATTAAAAATCGTTCGAGAGAAAATTGAAAAGATCTTACCTGAAAACTATATCATTGAATCTTCTGGTTCGGCCCAAGCCTTTGATGAATCATCAGCTGGACTACTTTTTGTTTTTGGTATTGGTATCATGATTGCTTATATGGTTTTAGCCTCCCAGTTTAATAGCTTTATCCATCCACTGACGGTGCTACTGGCCCTCCCGTTCTCTGTTACGGGTGCTATCATTGCACTTTGGCTAGGCGGTGCTTCACTAAATATTTACTCGATGATTGGTATTATTCTTCTTATGGGGATTGTGAAAAAGAACTCTATTATCTTAGTCGATTTCACGAACCAACTTAGGGAGCAGGGTCTTGGCTTGAAAGAGGCAATTCTTGAAGCGTGTCCAATTAGGTTAAGACCAATTATCATGACATCTGTTTCAACAATTGTGGGAACACTTCCAGCAGCGCTTGGAACAGGTGCAGGGTATGAAACAAGAGTGCCTCTTGCTCTAGCCGTTATAGGTGGAGTGCTATTATCGACTCTATTAACACTCGTTGTAATTCCGTGCTTTTATAGTTTAGTGTCGAAGGAGAAATTCTAGGATAGTTTTTCTTGCATCTGTCGCTATGTAATCGAGTTCGTTATCGATTTCGTGCTTGGCTCCCGCATAAACTTTTGTTTCAAAGTGTCGAGCCTTCCTGCTTAAGACACTTTTTGTTTTCTTGGCATTAACATAATTATCATTAGGTCCTGATAGTAAAACGAGTCCAGGCATCGTCCTAGGAATATTCCAAAACCATCTCGCGATCTTTGCGACATTCTGTAGGTTCGCGGCAAATAAGGGCACAACGAGCGGTGTGTTGGGATGTATCGGGTCTTCATGAGGGTCATTCACACCGGCAAAGTCATTCGTTGTGAGTGAGCGCATCGAGATTTCATCAACAGGCCAATTAAACAGGCCTTCGCCGACAAGATAGTTTGGTGCAATACCAGGAGCAATAAGCGTCGTTGAAAGAACATTTCGATCATTGAGATGTGCTTTTCTGTAAGCTGCTAATCCGCCAGTTGACCAGCCGATAAGATGGTAGCGCTTTCTGCCTTGAGTGTCTGCGCGACCAAGCCTTTGAATCACTTGATCTCCAAGCTCGTTAATACCGTCAATGCGAGTATTATTCATCGTGCCGCCCGAAGCACCTTGGCCCATATAATCAAAGGCAACGACCCTGAAGCCCGCCTTGGTTAATACTTCAAATAGCGGGTCGTGATTAAGCATGGAGTCGGCAAGACCTTGATAATAGAGAATGTTTCCGCGAAACTTTACTCGGTCGTTTGCCTTAAGATAACCGATTCTAATCAGTTCTTTATGTTTACCGGATTGAAGTTCCTCATAGCCTAAACGCCAAGGAAGATATGAACCCGCCTGCGCGATGGCACTCAAGCAGAGTACTGTTAAATATATATAGAATTTCATAAGTTCATCTTATAGAAATCCATAAAAATTAGTGATTTTTTGAAGAAATTACAAACTTTTTAGGTCGGTAGGTCATTGAAACCTATAGTTCAATGAGAAGAAAGGTCCTCGATGATTGGACAGCTCGGGCGATTATCGCCGTGGCAATGATGAACCAAGTGCTCGAGTGTTGAAAGCATCTTCTGTATTTCGTCACGCTTAAAAGTCAATTCATCGATATGTTTCTTCGCAATTGATTTTGCCTTGGCGCTTTGACGATTTTTGTTTCGCCATAGACTCACAAGTTCCTTAATGTCCTTCATCGAAAAACCGAGCTCCCGCGACCTTTTAACAAAGCGTAATATATGCACATCATTGTCACTGTAAACTCGGTACCCTGATGATGTTCTAGAGGCTTTCCCGATAATCCCTTGCTCTTCATAGCGCCTAATCATTTTCGCACTGACACCACTTTCACTTGCAACTTCTCCAATATTCACTTCATCCTCCAACGTTTAAGCAGTAGTGAATTTGTTACGACACTAATTGAGCTCAAGGCCATAGCTGCACCAGCGACCATTGGACTTAAATACCCAAAAGCGGCGAGAGGGATACCTATAATATTATAGAAAAATGCCCAAAAAAGGTTTTGCTTAATTTTGGTATAAGTTGCTTTGGACACTGATATTGAAGCAGGGATAAGTGCAGGTGCTCCGCGCATAAGAGTGATACCAGCTGATTGCATCGCAACATCTGTACCTGTCGACATGGCAATTCCGATATCGGCAGCGGCCAAGGCGGGAGCATCGTTGATTCCATCACCGATCATGGCGACGGTATGTCCTTGTTGCTTTAAGGCATTAACAATATCAGATTTATCATTAGGCATGATCTCGGCGTAGAACTTGGATATTCCAAGTTGATCACAGACTAGCTTGGCGGACTTTTTATTATCACCAGTTAGCATAATTGAAATAATACCGAGCTGGTTTAGTCGCTCGATCATCTCTTTGGCGCCAGATTTAATTTCATCTCTAAAAGAAAGCACGGCTAATATTTCCATTTTGTCCTCAGCTAAAAGAAATGAAACGGTGTCGCCATTTTCTTCATATTTAGCAGCTAAGCCTTGATCTTCTAGTAGTTTTTTGCTGCCAAGGATATATTTTTTCCCATCAACCACTCCCTCAATGCCTTTACCTGTAATACTTTTCGATTCACTTGATTGTGGGTAGGAGACATTTTTATTCTCAACATAACTAATAACAGCCTTTGCTAGGGGATGTTCACTGCCGCTTTGAAGTGCCGCTATAATCTTTAGAATAGTTGGTTCATCATTCTCAAATACCTCCAAAGTACTGAGTGTAGGCTTTCCTTCAGTTAAGGTACCAGTCTTATCAAAGGCAATAGCCGTCACGCTGTGGGCGCGCTCTAGAGCTACAGCATCTTTGATGAGAATTCCTTCTTTGGCAGCGACCCCTGTACCCACCATGATTGAAGTTGGTGTAGCCAGACCCAAAGCACAAGGACAAGCAATGACTAGCACGGCAACACTGTTAATGATCGCCAGCTCCCAGTCGTTCGTTACTAAACCAGTAATAATGAGTGTGATGACAGCAATGACTAAGACGATAGGAACGAAGTAGCTACTTATTTTGTCCACGAGTCTTTGGATCGGTGCTTTTTCGGCCTGGGCATCCTCAACCATTCTGATTATTTTCGACAGCATGGTCTCGCTTCCAAGAGCATTAACTTTAATCAAAATCTTACTGTCTCCATTAATGCTGCCGCCAATGACTTTGTCATCAGTTGTCTTCTCTACAGGTAGACTTTCGCCAGTTATGAGAGATTCATCAATTTGGGTATTGCCTTCAATAATGATTCCGTCCACGGCAACTCTTTCGCCTGGTCTAACGATGACGATATCGTCTAGGTTTATTTTATCAATAGCTATCTGCTTTTCGGTATCACCATCTTTAATAGTTGCAACTTCCGGCCTTAAGTCTCTAAGTGATCTAATGGCATTGGTTGTTTGAAACTTTGCTTTTGATTCAAAATATTTACCAAGCAAAACTAAAGTGATGATGACGCTTGAACCTTCAAAATAAAGATGTGGATGATGGTTGAAATGTTTTAATAACAAATAAACACTTAGACCGTAGGCCGCTGTTGTACCAATGGCCACTAAGAGCTCCATATTCCCTGTCTTTGCTTTAATTGCTCCAAATGCTGATTTGTAAAATCTCGCACCAATGAAGAACTGGACAGGAGTGGCTAGAATTAACTGCAGTAGTGGGGGAGGCATAATATCGATGCCAAAGGGTTCGAAGAACATTGGCAACGCTAAGGGTAATGTTAGTACAGTAGATAGAATGATGAGTAGCTTTTCTTTATATAGCGCTCGCTGCTTGTCCTCTCCTGACTCTTCACTGTGTACCTTTGCTTGATACCCAGCTTTTGCCACTATAGCGATGATTCCATCGACATTGGTTAATTTATCATCAAAAACAATCTTGGCCTTTTCGGTGGCTAGATTGACACTTGATTCGATAATGCTTGAGTCTTTTTTTAAATATTTTTCGATTCTTCCTACGCATGAAGCGCAGGTCATGCCTTGAATGTCTAGATTAATGCTTTGTTGCATGTTGATCTCCTGTAAAGGCAGTATAAACCTTCCCATGAAGGGAAGGTCAATAGACTTTTTAAAACTTGACCTTACCCTTACAGGAAGGTTCATAATCAAGTCTTCGGAGGTTTATATGTATAAATATAAAGTTGAAAAAATGAACTGCATGAGTTGCTTTAGAAATATTGATGACGCCGTTAAAGACGTCGATGAGTCAGCCAAGCTCAACGTCAATATTGACGAAAAGACTGTAAGCGTTGAATCAACACTTACTAGCGAACAGATAAAAAAGCTTATTGATGAAGCTGGTTACCCAGCTGTGTCTCTAGAGTCCTAGAGCTGAGACAAGCACTGCTTACCTTTTTCTAGGCTTTTACGTAGAAAGCTAAGTGGGCGGTGCTTTGTTGCATGAGTAACTTTCTCTTCGTGTAGTTTCTCTGCAGATGGTTTAAGTGACTGTTTTTGTTGTGTGTTTTTTTGATCTTTAGAATTTTTCATATACTTACTTTACGGCATTCGAAGCTCATTCCGTAGGACTGATTGGCCATATTCGGGTTTACCGATCCCGTAAGTTGTTGAAATCGCTTCGAGGACGATTGTTCGCGCTCGAAGCGACATACATACTAGTCTCTAAACAGGTGATTAACAGATTTCCCGTTCATGACTCTGATATGTAGCAAGACTTGTTTAGCAGTGAGTGTTTTAGGGATCTCGGCCGCAAATGAAAACGGTGTCATCTTCATAGGGCAGTGATCGCTTATTTGCTTCATCTTTGGCAGTACTGAGTAGACGTCAGTTCCGTTATCAACAAAGTCGACTTTATCAAGAACAAAGCAATCACTTGGATTGTAGCCATTAAAGCGAACAAATCGTGTTCCAGAAACTCTCACTGCGTGGTCAACATAAGCATATGTATGTTCATCGACTGAAGGACTCATAGATTCAGAGATAAAAAGTGCGCCTTTAGTCTCGTAGGGCGAGTTTATATTTACTTTTACTTCATAGTCGCCGCGATCAAGAACTCCAACATCTACACTTGAAAGAAATGGGACAATCATTTCGGGGCAAAATGGGTTTTCTGGCTCATAGTTCAAGGCCGTTGCTTGAATATAGATAGTTTTGCCTTCAACTTTGGCTTTAAGTGTTGGTGCTTTGTGACATAAGTTAGGGAGAAAGCCACTTATCACGACCTCTGCCATGTCATTACTATCGAAACCCTTTGGACTGTATATATGTGTTATAGGAACTTCTACCTCAATTGGAGTGCTTGCGTGTGCGACTTGTAGGAGTAGTGCGATAAAGATGAGACTAATCGTTTTCATAAAAGTTCCTTTGTTGATTTGTTCATAACAACTTTTGTCATGATGAAAACAAGTTGAATGTGACCTGTCGCAGGCTAATAGCTGATTTAGATCAGGTTTTAACTGTTTCGAAGATGCTATCAATAGGTCACAGAGGTTTTATGAAAAAAATAATACTAGCACTACTATTTCCATTTATCGCTCACTCAACCGCTTTTGAAGATTCTATTAAAGTTCGAAGCTTTAATAAGAGCGCTTTGTCGCTTGAGCTTAGATTGCTGGAGTTTGAGCAGGTCTTTTCCCCGGTTGTTAAGGCACAAGCAAACTGGGATCTACGCGTAAAGATCAGAAGAGAAGAAATGACATTTAATGCGTATGCAACTTTTTCAGATGATAACGAGGCGCTAATTCTTGTTAATAATGGATTATTGGCTCACTCTGAAATGAATGTGAAGCTGCTCGATCTATTTCTTTGTCACGAGCTTGGGCATCTCCTTGGAGGCGCACCAAAGATTATCAGAAGAAATGGTAAAACAAGTTGGAGTAGTGTTGAAGGTCAGTCCGATTATTACGCGTCATCGGTTTGTATGCCGATCCTTGGACATGCGAACTCTGAGGTCATAGAGATTTCTTATCAAATGGTAAAGATATTTGCAGAGCTTAGAGGAGCAAGGAATCTACCAAGCCTTGAAGCAAAAGATGAAAGTACTGTATCTAAGACGATACAAGGTCATCCAAATTTACAATGCCGATTGGATACTTTAATGGCAGGTCTAAATTTGTTTGATCGTCCTCGATGTTGGTACAACCCTAGTGAATGAGGCCACTCAGCACACGCAAAAAATCTCGAGTTGTCACAATTCCACATATATTGAGATCGTCATCGAGAACAGGAAGTGCGTTGATTCCTTCTTGTAATAAAACTTTTGCAGTAATCCCAGCAGGAGCACTTTCATGAATCGCCATGACGACTGTTGTGGCAACAGAATCTGCATTGGCCTTAGCACTGCTATCATTATTGCGAGCAAAAAGAATATCGCGATCACTAATGAGTCCACAGAAATGGCCGTCATTGAAAACGGCTAAGTGATGAACACTTTCATTTTTCATGATCGAGCCACAGACCTTTAGTGGCGTATTATGAGTCACGTGAAGAAGCTCGCGGCTCATAATGTCACCGATAGAAAGGACTGGTTTTCCATCTTGAATTCTAAAACGTTGATTTTTTATATTTGATTTTTTAGCACCAAGAAGAGTTGGTTCAAGACGAACGGCTTCTTGTTCATGACTTAAGTATTCAGGTTCGTGCTCTACCCATTGTTTTTTGAAAAGTAGATAAATCACTTTTTGATGACTTTAAATTCGTTGAGGTAGGCGGTAAGGGCATCAAGTTCTTGGTCTGAGAACTCTCTAGACCAGCCTGGCATGCGGCCGTCCCAGTATGAAAAACGAGTATAAAATGCAAAGTGTTCCACTTCGTTGACGGCGGCGTACAGATCACTTGGAGGTATAGATTGCTCCGAAGCTTTCGGTCCATTGCCTCGTCCTTCACTGCCGTGGCACTGAAGACAGTTTGCTTGATAGAGTTTTTTTCCAGCAGCAATTAGTTTTGGAGTCGATTTTATATTAATCGAAGGTTTATAAGGAGCCTCAGTTCTAACGATACCGTGGGGTTTATTGGCTTCATAGTGCTTCTTGGAGTCACTGTTAAGTGAGGCACATGAGGCAAGCAGAAAGAGTGTAAAGATATAATTGTTCATTAACCCATAGTAAGACTAAAATTGATAATAAAACATGATCTATCTCAGGAAACTCTATGCTCGATTGGATCGTAATCGCCGTGTATTTAAGTATTGTATTTGGACTAGCATTCTATTCCAGGCGAGAAAATATCGCTCACGAGTCTAGTGATGAAGATATTGTGAATGATCAATATTTAGCTGGCAGAAGTCTCAATTCGATTGAAAGTCTCGGTAGTATCATCGCGACAGAAGTCTCTGCACTAACTTTTCTTGGAATTCCGGCCTTTGCCTTTACAAGTGATTTTTCATTTATTCATATTTATATCGGGGCCATCCTAGGTCGCTATATTATCGCTAAAGTTGTGGTGCCAA
>PBCC01000056.1 GCA_002716825.1 Halobacteriovorax sp.
ATTAACTCGCGGTACGGAAAGCAAACATCAAGACCTTTACTGTTGAAATAGCTCTTAACACTTTCGTGATTCATATCAGAGCTAACAAGAATAAAGTCTCCGCCCCAAGCTCCAAGGGATTTAATCTCACCATTAAAGTCAGAAAATCTTTCTTCTTTAACTGTTTTTTGACCTAGTCGTTCAGACAAGATTGCTTCGTGCTCTAGTAGTGCGCTTTGGAATTCTTGTAATGTTTGTGCTTGCGCCATCAGACGAGTCAACTCAGTAATACGAGCGATTTGTTCTGGTTTACTTTTATTCTCACGATATTTGGCAATGGCGGCTCGCGAGTTTTGCTTATGACCAAGATAAACAAACCAAAGATTATCTTTGAAGCTTGGATCAAATGCCGTTGGAGCCCATTTAGGACCTGAAGTATTTTTTTGATAAATAATTGGTCCTTCACTTTGCGCGCAAGCTATATCATAGCCAGAGCCGCGCATGGTTTTAAACAGCAACTCAAACGGACTGACATAGGCCCACTGAGCGATATTAAAAACAAGTGTTGAACTTGAGCCGAGACCCCAATCAAGCGGAAAGCCTAGGCGTGTTTCGACAAAAACATCAACTTCATCGCGAAGGAAATGTGGGTTCTGCTTTCTAGCTTCACGAAGAAGCCCCTGAAGGACTTTTGTTTCTTCAGTATCTTCGCTTCCTATTAAATTAAAACGCCAAAACTCGAACTTGGCTTCAAACCACAGCTGACCTTTGGGATCAAAACTTTTCCATGAAAGAACTGGATTAAAAGAAGGAGAATAGCGAACTGTAAGAGATTGGCCAACTGTCGTTGGTAATGCCAATGCCTCAGCCCCATCGAGTACAAAATACTCTCCCGATAAAAGCAGTTTTCCATGGCCATGGTAGTACTGATCCAACTTGTCGGTTTTTACAACCGGGTTAGTTGATAGTGTAAATTCGGTTTTATCTTGATTTTGATTTTGCAAAGTTTTCCCTTTTTCGTTGGAGTCGCTACTCACTGATACTTCCTAAGAAGTGCTAGCTCAGCACGGACATCGCGAAAACTAATAACTCTATGTTTAAACGCGTCCTTAATATGGGCACGTTCACTTTCATTGGCTTCAAGATGGTTCAAAATATTCATCAGGTGCATTTTCATATGACCTTTTTGAATTCCTGAGGTTACTAAGGATCTAAGTGCGGCGAAGTTTTGTGCTAAGCCGGTGGTGACAATAATTTGCATGAGTTCGGGGGCACTAGGATTTCCAAGCATGTCTAAAGAGAACTTGGCCATGGGATGAAGCGCTGTTAAGCCTCCCACAGTACCGATAGAGAGTGGCAACTCTAATGAAAATGTAAAGATACCGTCTTCAACCGAACAATCACTTAGTCCACGATATTGGCCATCGCGTGCAGCCCAAGTATGTCCACATGCTTCAACAGCTCTAAAGTCATTTCCAGTAGCGAGAACAACGGCGTCAACGCCATTGAAGATACCTTTATTATGAGTCGTCGCGCGATTCACATCGATCTTAGCGATGCGAACGGCTCGTGCGAACTTATCGGCGAACTCATTAGCATCCATGCCATGACCTGGGTCGTGAAGCTCAGATACAGGACAGCTGACACTCACTTTAACAAGGCAATTAGGGGTGTAGTTGGAAAGAATCGCCATGATGACCTGAAGCTTGCGATCAGCTTCGCTCAACTCTGCTTGAGCGGCCACGATATTTTTGAAGCTTTGACCTAGAGACTCAAGGACCGAATTAATAAAGTTAGCTCCCATGGCATCACAAGTTTCAAACTCGGCCCAGAGTTGGAAGTAGCCGGGCTCGTCGCTACGACGATCGATCAACTTGATAGATTTAAGACCACCACCTCTTTTTTCCATATTGGTCGTCAGAGGTTTTACTTCTTCAATTAACTGGTCTTTGTTCGTTTCAAAGATATTTTGTAGCGTCTCTACATTTTCGCCTTCCCAGATCATATGTACCTGGCCGGCTTTTAGAGTAGAAATAACTTCGGCCTTGAAACCTCCACGAGTGCTCCAAAACTTGGCAGCCTTTGAGGCAGCGGCAACGACAGAGCTCTCTTCAATGACGAGAGGGACACAATATGTTTTGCCATTGATGTCGAGATTGGGAACCACTCCATAGGGAGATACAAAGTTGGTTAAAGTATTTTCAGAGAATTCGTCGAATATTTTTTGGGCATTAGCGTCTGGGTGCCAGAAGCTTTTGAGTAATTGTTTGGAGCGTTCAGCGTTATCAAAAAATTCACGGGACAAGAAATCGATTTTTTCGATCTTAGTCATTTTTGAGAAGCCAGAGATATGTCCCATTCGCGCTGCCCCTATTTATAAACGCACAGTTAAAAAACGTCGCGCCATTTCTAGTTCTAATACCTGTTCTAAAACAAACTTCTGAAGTGTTTCATAATCACCACGGGCATGATCAAGAAACGGTTTAGCCTGAGCATAGACCGCTTCTGCGCGACACTGGGTAATGAGTTCATAACCCGAAAGTGCACTTCTAATTCCGCCGGAGATAATGAATGAGCGACACTTAGTCGCCTCTCCCAAAGTATCAATAATCTGATTGACATGAGTTAGCATTTCAGCCGCAGTATGTCCAACAAACTGTAGCCCATGAACTCCATCATTACAGTTAGTTACGTCTCTTAAACGCTCCATCTGTGAAAAGTTTGTACCACCAAAGGCACCAAATTCAATCGCTGCGAGGGGAAGCTGCATTAAGGCTTTAAGGCTTCTGGGGCCAAAACCTTGACCGACTTCCTTAACGATTACTGGATACTTCGCTTGAGTTAAGAACGCTTGAAGCGTTTCTAGCGGAGACTTTTTGAGTCGATCGCCTTCGGGTTGAAACCATTCTTGAAGTGGGTTGATATGAATAATCAACCCATCAACTTGTAATCGCTCGACCATACTATGAATTTTAGCGACTTCTCCGGCAGCTAGTGTTTGCTCAACTTGAGCAATTCCCAAATTGGCATAAAAGGGAGTTTCCTCCCCTAGAAGCGGGCGAAAATTGAAGTCTTCGAAACGGTCATTGGAGTCTAATAGAGAGCGACAAGAACCCAGTCCAAAACCTAGACCAAATTCTTTGGCCACCTTGGCCAAATTTGTATTAATGGTTTTAGCTTCACGTGTGCCACCAGTCATACTTGATATCCACAGCGGCGCCTTAAGACGTTTGCCTAAAAATGTGATCGGCTTTACCCAGTCATCAACAACCGGATGAGACTCAAACAGAGGCTCATAATCAAAGCGCTGATCCAAGTTTTCAACGCCAGTTTGGGCGGAGTTGGTCAGGGCCAAGTGATCAGCCTTACGTGCGGTTGCTGTAGATTGGTTTTCTTTATTCATAATTCCTTCTTCACTTACTACACATAGCATAATCAAGGAAGAAGTTCATTACGACGCACTTAGGCAAGTGCTAGAACTTAGGCGAAACTACTGCGACAAAAGGTCTTTTTTGGCCATCGAACTTTTGCACAAGTTGCTTGGCAGATCCTCTGAGCACCTCTTCAGTGCTCATTCCAAGCTCAACGGCCAAACAAATTTCTCTTGATCCTAGGTATTGATCCAGCTCACTGAGAAGCTTGCTCAAGCGATAAGGTGTCTCCATCAACACAACGGGGCGAGCTTCGCTAGCGATAAGCTTTAAACTCTCAGCTCGTGCAGGATCTTTAACAGGAATGAAGCCCTCAAAGACAAAACGCTCGTGAGGGTAGCCAGACAAGGCAATCGCCAACGAAATAGAGTTTGAAAAAGGTGTAGCTGTGACTTGAATGCGTTCTTTATGAGCGCGATCGACTAATAACCGACCCGGATCGCAAAAGCAGGAAGACCAGCATCACTCATGAGATAAACATCTTTTCCGGCATGAAGGTGTTTCATCAGAGTATCGATTGACTCCGATCTAGTGTGTTCATTGTACAGTATAAACTCTTCAACATTCTCGCGAGGTAGACCGTAGCGAAGCCAACGCCTACGACCCGGCTTTAAGTCTTCGATGGCAAAAATGCTACCTTTGGCACAGGCTTTTAAAAGCAAATCTTTAGTATGCGAATCGAGTAGATTTTCTTCATCAATAGGAGTTGGTACTAAAATCAGCTTTCCTTTCACGTTGCATCCAGATATGAGAGGGCATGTTATTTTATGCCGTTGTATCGCCAGGTTTGGAAAAGTTAGCATGTGAAGAGCTTCTCGAAAAGTTCCCTACTCTCAGTGTTTTAAAAAAGCACGGCGGACTGGAGATCGACTGTTCGCTTGAGCAAGGGTTAGCCCTTAATCACAGCCTTAAAATTCCCACACGAATTTTACTTCGCGTGCTTCATGGCAAGGTGAGAGACCTACCAAAGCTTTACAAGAAGATTAAGAACTTTGACTGGCGAGCTTATTTAGTTGAAAGCCCCGACTTAGATCATATCGTTGTTAGCGCTCATGAATCCAGGTTATTTGATGAACGCAAAATCAAGAAAACTGTTATCGATGCTATTTCTGATTCTTTTAAGGCGGTGCAACCCAAAAAAGTTGATGTCCAAAGAGTCGCACCCTTTTTGCAAAAAAGCGCTCCTAGTGTCTATCTGCGTTTTAAAAATGATGAATTAACCATTAGCTTAGATACTTCGGGAGAAAGACTTGATCGCCGCGGCACTAGAACTTGGGTTGGACTCGCTCCACTTAGGGAAACGTTTGCGCATGCATGTCTTCGCGCCCTACTAAAAGAAGTCGAAGGTGACTTCACTCTGTGTGACCCAATGTGTGGCTCAGGAGTATTTCCAATAGAAGCACTCGAATGGAATCAGTTATCCAGGGCGAGGGCCTTTGCTTATCAAGCCTTCCCTTGCGCTAAAGATATCGAACTCGCAGCAGATCAAGACTCTCCTGTAAAAAATGTTCTTGCGATCGAGTCTGATGCTAAAACATTTGAAGCCCTTTCACATAATTTACCCACAGGTGTTCAAACTCTCAAGGCCAATGCTTTGGAGCAAGCGGTGCTTGCTAAAGACTTAGTCATGATTGCCAATCCACCCTATGGTGTCAGACTCAAACTTGATAACCCTACAGCTTTTTTAAATCACGTTGTAGAAAAGCTTATGTCTTATCAGCCAAGAGCATTAGCGCTGTTAATCCCCAAAGATATTAAAATTAATCGTCGCTATAAAAACCTGCTAGAGTTCTCAAACGGTGGAATTGCTGTCAAATTGGTTTTATTCAAAAGTTAGGAAGGAGCAATGCTTTAACACAAGCGCTACCAACCGCTTGAAGTGTAACGATACTGCGTTCAGGAGCAGCATCAAGCACTTCCCCATCGAGTGTTTTAATAGTCGAGATACTAAATTCTTTGATCTTCCCTTCAGGTGTAATCATTTTCACTGCAAGACCTAGCTTTAAACTTGAGCCATCCAGAACTTTGACCGTCATCGGCTCACCTTTTCGAGCGTCAAGAACTTCGGCCAGGGCATGAGTTTTATCTCGACTTGGGTTCTTTAATTTCTTAAACAAGACATCAGATTTATTCACGCCATAAAATCCGCGAATAACAGGATTGGGCCAAAGCTCTTTGGCAAGCTTTGGCGAATCACTTAGCAGTGTCGAAGAAACCTCGTAGGCCAAGTCGCTAGAACAACCAGTCGGGTCAAAGCGCATATACTCAAGCCCCATAGACTTAAGATCATCGATTTGCTCAGCGAGACAAAAGTCCTTGGCCAAAAACATAAATGAACCTTGAAGATTTTCAACTAAAGGGAAACCTTTATGAGGAGATTCTTCACTGGCTCCTGTCGCTTCAATCCAGTCACTTTGACTAACTTCGCCCGCTAATGGCGAAAGTAAGTTGCGAGGTGAATGAAAGAGTAAGATACGACCGAGAACTAAAAGTTCACACGGCGTTTTAAGCGCTGGAATAATATGATGAAGGCTCTCTTTAGAAAGCTCTATCGATAGAACAAGGCGCTCTAAACGTTCGCCAAAATATTTTTCCCAAGCAAGAAGACCTGGGAGATTATGATTTCCAGTATCGGCGACAAATTGCAATTTCAAATTACTCGATTCAAAAAGAAATTGCATAACACCTGGATCGAGTGCTCGAGCTGATTCAAAAAAAGGCAGTACAGATTCAAGTCTCTTTTTGAAGCTTGAAAAATCCCGTTCACTTACTAGAGCATCACAAAGCAAAGTTGCTTTTAATCCCAGCTCCTTGGCCTTCTTCGCAGCCTCAATCATTTGTTCAAGCTCAAAAGCCCCAAGCCTAGAGAGTGCCTTAGAGCCAATCAAGACTTCATGAACGCCACTTTTTGAAAGAGCAACTAAGTCATCTTCGGGTCTTAGAAAGTAAGTCAGCTTCATATGCCAGTACTCCGAACTAAAACGTGTTCAGCGGCACCAGGA
Organism: Halobacteriovorax sp.; assembly: GCA_002716825.1. Classification (GTDB taxonomy): domain Bacteria; phylum Bdellovibrionota; class Bacteriovoracia; order Bacteriovoracales; family Bacteriovoracaceae; genus UBA4207. The sequence continues at coordinate 6,413 of PBCC01000056.1, forward strand.
ATTAAATCAATCTTAACTAAGGAACCAGGCTTCGTTTCTTCAAGTGGATTATCTGAGAGCGTCCTTAGCCTATTGGCCGTGAAGGTTTGGCTCTTACCTCTAAACGGTACCAGCTCTAACTCTTCGCCAAGGCGAAATTTCTTTCTGACCTCAATCACCATAGCATCTTTTGTAAGCGCTACAATCGGACCAGCAACGGCACTTTCAACACCCTCGCTATCGCGACCGTTATGAATACTGCTTTCATCGGCCGGCTTGATGAGAGAGGCTTCGGTATAAGCTCTATGGTGAACTTTTCGAAGTTCACTCGCCCACTCTTCCAATCTGTCGGACAAGAAATTTCCATGTTCAGCGTAATGGGCCAATGCTTCAGCATAAACTCTTGTCACTGTGCCGGCGTAATGAACCGACTTCATACGCCCTTCAATTTTCAGTGAATCAACACCCGCATCAACATAGCCTTTGAGTTGGCGCAATCCCTCAAGATCTTTTGAGCTCATGAAGAAAGAGTTTTTTTCTTGCTCGCTGTCACTTAGGCCAATGCGATATTCATGGCGACAGCTATGTGCACAGCCACCACGATTGGAGTCGCGCCCTTGAGTATAATTTGAAATGACACAATGACCGGAGAAGGCCATGCACATTGATCCGTGCACAAACATCTCAACTTCAAGTCCACTGGCCAACTTGATTGCCTTGGCGTCTTCTAGACTAGCTTCTCGACCAAGTACCACTCGAGTCACGCCCATGGCTTTCCAAAGTTTTGCGGCACTGGCATTTAAGCATGAGGCTTGAGTCGAGAGATGAACTTCTGGTCCACCGGCCGCGATAACAGTTTGAATGACACCAAGATCAGAAACAATCACGGAATCAACACCGATCAGTCTTAAATCTTTGGCGTACTCAGAAAGACCGACGAAATCGCTATCGTGCAAAAAGGCATTGAGCACCACGTGAACTTTAGCACCATGAGCGTGAGCGAACTGAACCGCCATGATCATTTGTTCGCGGTTGAAATTATCAGCGGCGGCGCGAAGACCGTAGCGCTGGCCTCCCAGATACACTGCAGATGCGCCGTAAAGAACGGCAGTTTTCAGCTTCTCTAGACTTCCGGCCGGGGCCAAGAGTTCTGGAATGGGAAAGTTTAATTTTTTTGTCATAACGCGGTTCTAAATATCAGGATTTACGCATACAATAAAGAGGCAACTTAAAGAACGGAATATATGACTAAGACTTCGAAATCACGAGGCAAAAAAGCCGCAAAAAAGAGTAAAGTCTCACTATTGAGCATCTTTTCAGCTCTTTTGTTCTTGGGCCTGGCCGCCGCCATAGGCTGGCGCGTCCATAAAAACCCCGTTTCTCTGTCTCCTCTACCCTATAAAATCGCTGGCTCACCAGCTCTTGAAAGTTTAAATAAAGCTCAAAATTCGCAGGTTCTCTTTGTCGGTGATCGTATGGGAGTTCATATCGATCAATACATGCCAGCATTTATTGAGTCTTCATCTAGAAACATCACTGAACCCATTAAAGTTTTCAACTTTTCAGGCGATGGCAAGGGACTTCACAGAACCGTTGCCGAGTTAAAACTTCTGACTAAGCTTCCGCCATTAATTATTTATTATGGAGCGAGCCAAGAATTTTTTGAAACTCGCGCCCATCCAGTTCAGTACAAAACATTTCTTCGCAACAAAGAAATTCAATCTCAAGAAGTACTAAGCTCACTACTTATGGCGTGGCCTACAATCTCAAGAGTTCTTTATGAGCCCTATAATTATTTTCAATTTAATCTTGCGGCCGCTCCTGAAGATAAAGTAAAAATTGGTCCGGGCCCTGGCAAACTAGAGCAAATGGAAATGCTTTTTCAAATTTTTGAGTGGGAATTAGAAGAGTTTGTTCGTATTGCGAAGGCATCGGGATCAAAGCTTATCTTTATTACTAATCCCATCAATTTAGACGTGCCACCTCTAGCATCTTGTAGTTATAGCGAAGATTCAAGTATTAGATCTGCCCTAGCGGAACAAGCTGAAAAGCTTAAGAGCGGTAAGAGTAAAGAAGCCTTCGATAATCTGAAAGTTTTATCAGAAAAGAGTGTGGCCAACGCTAAGGCACTTTATCTCTATGCTAAAGCAGCTGAGGCCATGGGAAAAATTAGTGAAGCAAAGAAAGCTTTAGTCAAAGCTGCATCAGTTGACTGTGGAACTTGGCGTGGCTCACCAATCTTTAATGAAATAATTAAAAAGGTTGCCGATCGAAACGGCGTCCCCCTAGTTGATTATGACGGTCAGCTCAATGCCATGTACGGCCAAAATGTATTATTTTTTGATGAAATTAATCCTCAAAATGTTTTTAATCGCGCGATGATGAGTAAGCTTGGCGAGCTCACGGCGCGACTACTTGATCTCTAGCGGAGCAACTATGACACAATTTAGTGGACCTCTCACAATCAACTTACCTAAAGATGAGCTTATTTGTGTTGCCGGAGACAACGATGTCGATCTGTATAAAGTCCGTTCCGGAAAGCTTATGGTTTTTGTGAATGACGGAACCAAGATTACTCCTTTGGCCTATCTTGGAGCTGGGGAATACCTAGGAGAGCTTTCATTTTTTGATCATAAGCCTAGAAGCGCTCATGTCGTTGCGCTAGAAGACTGCGAGCTTATTAAAGTTCCCGTCGAAGAATTAGAAAAACAAGCACCGCGCTGGCTCATAACAATGGCCACCCATATTGCGCAAAAAATTCGTGTGACAGATGAATTGATTCGTAAAAAGGGAATTCGCCGCCAAAACGTTGAATCAATCAAACCGCTGAGTATTGAAGAACAGCGTCACTATTATGGCCTAATCGAAAGCCGAGTATAACTAACGGTTACACCTCGTCCCCAGCAAATTTTTCCGATGGGACGTTTTGACGCCTGATTTTGGCCCTAGTGGTGTCAAAACAGGTCCTCAACTCCATTTGTATGACTTAGTTTTGACTTATACGTGACACATAAGTTGGCATGACTTTGGCATAATATAAATATGAGACGAGAGATGAAGCTACGGATTGGCTTCATCCTCTAGGTTACATCTACACGGAGGTTACAGATGGCCAAGAAGACACATTTTGCAATGCTTATGGTCGCTCTCTCGTTCATGCTAGGTGCATGTGCAAACCAGAGTGTGACAACAGCGCCTGCTAAAGACAAGCGCTATGATTATGAGACGACCCATAATAAAGACTATCCACTAGTCGCAAAATTTAACCGCTACTAATGAAAAGGGCTCCTCTTGGAGCCCTTTTTTTTTAGATAAGTCCTAATTCTTGTACTGCTTTTTTCTCAGCTCTAAGCTCTTCGAGAGTGACTTGGAATTTCTCTTTTCCATAAGCCGTTTGCTCTACACCATCAACCACTTGAAGACTTCCACCCACAGTGCGACATGGGAATGAGAAGATCAAGCCTTCATCAACTCCATACTCACCTTTAGATGCCTTACATACTGAGAAGCTTTCACCAGCTTTTGTATCGTGAGTAAGATTGTAGACATTATCGACGATAGCGTTTGCAGCTGATGCTGCAGAAGAAGCGCCACGGGCTTTAATAATAGCGGCGCCACGTTTTTGCACAGTCTCAACAAACTCGCCCTTAAGCCAGGCTTCATCAGTGATAACATCAATAGCCTGTTTACCGCCAATTTTTGCGTTGTAAAAATCAGGCCATTGAGTAGCAGAGTGGTTGCCCCAAATCGTCATATTTGAGATTGAAGTAATATCGACGCCTGCTTTTTTTGCAAGTTGAATACGGGCGCGATTTTCATCAAGCATTGTCATGGCAAAGAAGCGATCGTTTGGAACTTCTTTCGCCGAGTGCATAGCAATTAATGCATTTGTATTACATGGGTTACCCACAACGAGAGCGCGAACATCACTGGCACCATGATCACTCATGGCCTTTCCTTGTGGTCCGAAAATCCCACCATTGATTTTAAGTAGGTCAGCGCGCTCCATTCCATCTTTTCTTGGAACAGCTCCAACCAACAAGGCCCAATTAATGTCTTTAAAAGCTGTATTTAAATCACTGGTACAAACAATATTTTTTAATAGAGGAAAAGCACAGTCATCGAGCTCCATGGCAACACCATTAAGCGCTGGAAGAGCTTGTTCAAGTTCTAAAAGCTGCAATTCAACTTCTGTTTCTGGTCCAAACATTTGACCAGAAGCAATACGAAAGAGAAGAGCGTAACCGATTTGACCAGCTGCACCTGTGATAGCGACTTTAACGCGTTTCTTACTCATGAAAGCTCCTTATAATGAAATAAAAATCCATAAAAAGATAACAGACGCCCAGCGGCTGAGCCAGTCCTTGCGTGTTAATTCTAGCAAGCTTATGATGCTTTATTGAAAGTATGTAAGGAAAACCTATGAACCAGCCTCCATCATCAAATTCTTCTAGTTCCAGCGGAAATAATTCAAATCGCCGTCGCCGCAGAAAGCCTTCAGGCGGCAATAAAGGACCTCGACCTAGTGGTCAATCAAACAACAACTCCCAAAGTGCAAGTCCGACTAAAAAAAGCGGAAATCGCTCTCGTCGCGGGGGTAGAAATCGTCGCCCAAAATCAGGGAACGCTAATAATGGGCCAACACTTCACGGTATCGACCTTGTCCGTGCTAAATATTTAAACTTGGTTGAAAAACACGTCGAAGCACGAAGAAAATATTACGATCTTTTCCATCGTGCTGATCCAAATCAACTTAGAAAGTTAGAGCGCGAGTTTACTGACTCTCAGGCACAAGTACTTGCATTTGAAGATTCACTCAAGCCAGAAGATCGTGAAATGCTTCACAAGGACTACGGTGGGAAACCAGAAGACCGTGCCTACACAAGTAACCATAGTCTTCCTCCCGAGCAAATCGAGGTACCTACAGTTGGCGACTTTGAAGACCCTCATGTACTCGAATCTCAAAAGGCATCAAACTTTAAAGATGACACTGAAGAGAGCGTTGGAACAATTGAAGACTACAAAAAACTAAAAGGCCTAATCTAACGATTAAGCCTTTAGTTATATTCTTTAAATTTTAAAATCAATTAAACTGAAGCTGACTCACGATCAGATATGTTCGCAAGCTGCTCTTGGCTAGCACGAAGATAGTTTTCAATCGTTTGCTCGTGATCGCGCAGGATCGCATCTTTGATATCAGAAGCTGGGATATCTAAAACTTCACAAACACGCTTAAGCATTTTTAGTGGAATATTACAAAGAGCGCGCTCAACGTTTGAAATGAACTGACCATTTTTATAGCCAAGTAAATTAGAAAGCTCTGATTGTGAGTAACCTTTTGGGTGGTTTACACGCTTAGTTCTAATTAGTTTTGCGATATGTTCAAAGCTGCGCATGAGCAGAGTCTCCTTAGAGTGGCTTAAAAAATATTAAGAAAGTGAGCCACATATGTAACAAATATTTTAGCATGAGCAAACGACTTTATCATCAATTCACGCCTTAACTTAAATAGCAATTTCAAGTATATGCGCTTTTTTGCAAAAGTCTAGACCGGTTATTTTTTTTTAATTGGACATATCGTGCCAAGAAACTAAATGATGGTTATCGTTATGAAAACATTTCTAAGTTGGAATATTAATGGAATCAGGGCCTGTGCCAACAAGGGCCTGATTGAGTGGACCGAGCAGTTTGCTGACGCCGCTATTGGCCTGCAAGAAATTAAGGCTCAGGAACATCAAGTTCCCGAGGATTTGGTTCAAACACTAAAACAGCAACGTCTTATTCTCCACCCGGCCAAACGACCCGGTTATTCCGGCGTGGCCAATATTTTCCCTAAATCTTGGGGCGAGCCAAATGTCACTCTCGGAATCGGTGAAGATCGCTTCGACGATGAAGGACGTATGCTTATTCTCGAGTGGGAAGATGTGGTTCTCTATACCGGCTACTACCCCAACGGACAACGCGATCATGGACGAGTTGATTATAAACTCGCCTTTTCTGAAGCGGTTTTACAGCATGCACTTAAGAAGAAAAAAGATACGGGTAAGGTGATTGTTCTTACCGGAGACTTCAACACCGCTCACCATCCTATCGATCTAGCCAATCCAAAACAAAATTTAAAAACTACAGGTTTTTTACCTAACGAGCGCGCCTGGATGGATCGATTAACAGAATCTGGTTTTGTTGATTGCTATCGCATGATTCACCCCGAACAAGCCGGCGCCTATACTTGGTGGACTTACCGTGGAGATTGCCGCGAGCGCAATATCGGTTGGCGTATCGACTACTTCTTTGTTGATAGCGACAGTGCCGACAAAGTGCTCGATTGCTTCATACAACCTGAAGTGATGGGATCAGATCACTGTCCCATCGGACTTGTCCTAGATCTTTGAATAGACAGATTCGCCGGCGTAATATGTTTCATTCACAAGATTGAGATAGTCCTCACGTTTTTTGTGAAAAGGCTTATGCAACTGAACAAGCGCTTCTTCGGCATTTTTACCTTTTGGCGAATCGACTAGAATAAGATTGGCCAGCATGCCTTCATCAAGACATCCCATTTTTTTATGTACTCCTAGAACTTCTGCTCCGGCCTTTGTTGCACGGTACAGGGCTTTCGTATAAGTAGCACCCGTAAGCTTTGCTTTCTTATTTTGCGTAACAAAAGACTGCATGACATCAAACATCGATAAGAAAGGGCCTCCCCCAATATCGCTTCCAAGCGCCCAACGAACCCCGGCCTTTTCAATTTTTTTAAAATTAAACAAGCCTGAGCCTAGACCTTTATCTTTAACGGGTGCATTAGATGTCGGACAATGAGCAATAACAGTACCCGTTTTTGAGAGCGTCGCGAGCTCATCTGCAGATAAGTGAATTCCATGACCCATAATCGTTTTTTTGCCGAGCATGCCACATTTTTTATAGATATCTGTATAGGTTGGAATATTCTCAAAACCTTGATGGTCTTTATAAAGTCCGAGCACATAGTTGATTTCATCTTTCGATTCAGACAAGTGTGTCTGAATAAAGCTGCCGCGTTTTTTCGCAAGCCATGCTCCTGCTTTCATAACGTCAGGATGGGTGGTAGGCGCAAAACGTGGAGTCATAGCATAAGCTTTGCCCCATTTAGCACTCAGAGATTCGATCAACTTTAAAGCCTGCTCGCGAGTTTGCGACAATCCCTTTGGTGAGTTCATGGTCATTAATACATTTCCAGCAATATAATTGCCGGTGAAATTCTCAAGCGCATCATCAACCGTGTGGCCATGAATTGAAGCATAGACTGCACCGCCGAGAGTACCCACGGAGAGCAACTCTTTGGAGAACTTCTTCGCTTTTTCTTTAGAGTATTTTCTTGATTTAAACTTCATCTCATAGGGCCATGTATACTTTGACAGCCACTCAAGCAGTGAATCCTTTGGCATCAACCTGACATCATCTTGAACCCAATGAAAGTGCATATCGAAAAAGCCAGGCAAGGCCATCTGACCAGTGCGATCAACGATAGTTGCGCCAGGAAAGGCTGCCACAATTTTATTGCTTGGACCGATCTTGTGAATTTTAAAACCCGCTTTAGAGGACTTTAGAACAATTGCTGCTTGGCGTGTAAGCTTAGCCTTCTTATCAGTTATAGGATTTAAGACATCACATAACAAAATCTTGTATACTGTCGACACATTCTTCCCCTTAAAGAAAGGATTTGGGCATGAAAAGCCTCTCACTTTTTCTGTTATTCTCTATCGTGTCAAGTATGCTTTTGGCCAGTGAACCCGTTTTCATCCAAGAGAGAAAGCTCGAGCGAATCATTCGTCTGGACATTAACTCTTCGATCAATCCTGCAACTTATAGTTATTTACAAGCAGGTTTTGAAGAAGCTCGCAAAGAAGACTTCCAGGCCATCCTTATAACCCTCAACACGCCTGGCGGTTTGGTCAGTGTGACCAAAGATATTCTCACTCTCTTTGGAGATAGCGAACTTCCAGTTATTGTATGGATCAGACCAGAAGGAGCGAGCGCAACTAGTGCTGGCGCGATTATAGCGGCAGGCGCTCATCTACTGTATATGTCGGATGGAACCAATATAGGTGCTGCCACTCCCATAGAAATGAGTGGTGATATCAAACAGGCCGACGCCAGATCGAAGGCCATCAACGATCTTGTTGCCTTGGTTCAAAGCTTAGCAGAGACCAGACAGCGAAATGCTACACTCTTTGCGGAAATGATTGAGAAAGCCTCGTCGTTTAAGTCAAAAGAAGCGAAAGAGAAGAAGCTCATCGATGATATCGTCAACACAACTAGCGAGCTTAAACAAAAGATTAATGGCAGTGAGTTCAAAATTAAAGGACAACGTGTTCGTCTAAGCGCTGAGGGCACGGAAATTATTTCTTTTGGAATGGATTTAGGACAAAAGCTACTCGATATCTTGGCCAATCCATCAACCGCCTATATTCTTTTCATTCTTGGCGCTGGTCTTATCTATCTCGAGCTGCAAGCTCCAGGCGGATTTGTCGCAGGAAGTATTGGGGCCGTAAGTTTACTCCTTGCTGGAATTGGCTTTCAAATTCTCCCTTTAAACTTTGGAGCCTTTGGTCTCATCATTTTGGCCTTTGTCTTGCTCTTAATGGAAATTTATATTACTTCCTACGGCGTGCTTACACTGGCAGGGCTAGCCTCACTCATTACCGGTTCGCTTTTTTTATTTCGAAGCGATGATGCTTACCTACATTTATCCCATAGTGTGATTTTCTCAACGGTTGCTGGAATCGCCGCTTTCGTAGCTCTCATTGGATACGTAATATATCGGGACCATAAGCATAAACACGAGACGTCATTCAATGATATGGCAGGGAAAGAGGGCGTTGTGTTGAAAGTTCTTGGTGATGAGCTGTACCAAATTAAAGTCAGTGGAGAAGTGTGGAAGGCTCAAGGTCCTAAAGGCTTAGTGCTAGAGCAAAAGGTTAATGTTTTAGAACAGTCTCAAGATGAGATGATGGTAAAAATTCAATCGAAGTCATAGCGATAAAGCAGCCATGCATTTTCTTTTCCATCTTCTCTTGAGATTCGAAAAGTAATCGTGGAGTTCTCTGTGATTTTTCGTCGATGATCCAGCTCATAACCGGACCTGCCATGATCGCTAAAGTACCTTGCTTGAGTACTAGTATTAGACCCGTTTCGATAAGTAAGCGTTGCTCCCGCACCATTTTGATTGGCAATGAAGCCACCTTCGATGGGAATATTATCGTACATAATGCTGTAAGGAAGACCAACTTCATAGCCGCCATTTTCACGAACCTTAAGCCATACTTTTTCACCATCTTCATGAGCACCCATGATTGAAAACTTCGCTTCACGTCTTCTAGCAGAGACTTCCCCACTAACGGCTAGATCAGTCGTCTCGGTGAGAGGTTGCCTCGTTCTGAAATCAAGAATACTAAGATTCCTTGGCAGATAATCTTTCATCTCAAGTCTTGGCCCTACACGAATAGAAGTTGTTTCATTACTTGAAAGTTCAAGACTTCCATCATAAGTCCCCCTTCTCTCCCAACCTGGACGCCAAGATTGAATATTGTTTCCAATATCAGGAAGGTTCATATCTCGCTCTCTAGCTTCCCTTGCACCAACAGCAAGATCGTGAGGAATATGAGTCAATTTATAGACTGTCACTTTTGGAGGTCGCTCGGGATTAGAGTTTAGGTCCAAGCGAACAAAGACATCTTTGTCATCACCCATACCTCGTAAAAAAACCGTATCTCCAGGTCGGCCACCATCAGGAAGTCTGCCACCAGAAACTCTCCACGATTGGATATGACTGAGATCAACGTCTCCGGAGAAAATAACAACAGCAGAGTTTAGATCGGGCTGTCTAAACTCATCAGCGAAATCAGGGTCTTGATAGTTTAAGCAGCGAATATTACCTTGATCATCGATGTGGCGAATATACTGTGAGACAGCAATAAGCTGTTCTACTTCTCTTGGAGCTTCACCGAGTGAAGTAAGAATCTTTTCGACTTCAGTAGTTAGACCCAAAATATTCTTGCACTCGACGCAGTAACCCTGTTCCGTCTCAATGGGAACTAAAACATCGGCATCAGAGTTTCGCGAGTCCCTTAGAATATCTCGAGCAGCGCGAAATGCTTCACTTGCATCATTGGTAAGATCAGCAATAACGAGATCATCAATGGTTCTTCGATGACTTTGTGCAAAGCTTTCAAAAGAGACCAAGATTGAGATAAAAAGGACGATTAAATTCACTCTAATTGATCGGATATATCCGGATTTCTTTGAATTTTTCCACACTAAAGTCTATTGTATTTTGAATCTAACCACATATGGGAGACTAAATATGTCGGCCTTTTTACCTTTTATTATTTTACTCTTCGTTCTACTTTTTAATACCTTCAAGATTTTGCGTGAGTATGAACGTGCCGTAGTATTCAGACTCGGTCGCTTTACTGGCGTTCGCGGACCAGGGCTGATCATCCTTATCCCTGGGCTTGAGAAAATGTTTAGAATCGATCTTCGTACCGTTACGATGGACGTTCCAAGTCAGGATATTATCACCCGTGATAACGTAACAATTAAAGTTAATGGCGTGCTCTACTTTAGAGTCAATAATCCTGAAAAGGCCGTTATTGCAGTTGAGGACTTCCTCAATGCCACAAGCCAGATCGCTCAGACCACACTTCGTTCAGTCATCGGACAATTTGAACTTGATGATATCTTGGCCAACAGAGATATGATCAACACTAAACTACAGGCGATTCTTGATGAGCAAACAGAGCCTTGGGGTGTAAAGATTTCTGCCGTAGAAGTTAAGGCCATCGATCTTCCCATTGAAATGCAAAGAGCAATGGCCAAGCAAGCACAAGCAGAGCGTGATAAGCGCGCCAAAATCATCTCGGCAGAGGGTGAACTGATGGCTTCAGAAAAACTTTCTGAAGCTGCTGCAGTACTTGGAAGAGAGCAAAATGGTATTATTCTTCGCTACCTCGAAACTATGAAAGAGATTTCAAGTGGAGAAGGTCGCTCGACAACATTCTTCCCTGTGCCGATCGATTTTTTAAATAATATCATCAGCAAGAAAAGTTAGTTTGATTTCTCCAATACCTTTATACAATTTTAACAAAGATTCTCCCCGTCAGCGGGAGATTCTTTTTTATAGTGAGTGGAAGGAGAATCTGCTACAGGTTCGCTATGAAATACAACCAACAGACAATGTCGTTTGGCCGATACAACAAACACCTGTTCGGAAGTATGAGCTGTGGAAGTCTACTTGTTTTGAATTCTTTTTAAGTCGAAAGAGTTGTAAAGAGTATCTTGAATTCAATATTTCCCCTTCTGGTTCCTGGGATGCATACACTTTTCTTGACTACCGAACACCGAGTCAGCCTGTGCGCTATAGTGCAGTTGAATTGCTGGAGTTTAACCAAACGCCGAATGCTATTACTGCCTGTTTTAAGTTTTTAGATAGTGAAATCAAATCCAAGTGTGAAGCTAATATAACAGCTGTGATTGAAGATGATCTTGGTCTACATTACTACGCACACAAACACGCGAGTGATAAACCTGATTTTCATCATCGTCCATCAGTTTGCATTGAGTTCAATTAATTCTAATCCCTGAACATCAACAGACTCACCAAAGAAGCTTAGAGCTAAAGCCTGGGCCACTGAGTTCGCATCGACAGCCGAGTACTTCTCAAGGGGACCACGCCATAAAGGCTTCAATCCACGCATCAACCATCCGGCCATATCCTCCATCGGTCGATCCCCTGTTTTGCGACCTAACAGCAAACCAGGACGTGCAATTGTTAAGCGATGAAAAGGAATTTGTCTAAGGACATCTTCCATCTCGCCCTTAACTCTCGAGTAGAAAAAAGAAGATTTAGTTGACGCACCTTGGGCACTCACGACTAAAAAATGCTTAACCCCTCTGACTTTTGCGGCTTTAGCGGCTAAAAGAGGGATGTCAAAATCAACCTTTCGAAATGATTGTTTGCTTCCGGCTTGACGCATAGTCGTTCCCAGACAGCAAAATACTGCATGGGCACCTTCCATCACTTCACCCTTCTCATCAATACGTTCCATATCGAGAATTATATTCTTAAGCTTAGGATGAGTCAGATCGGGAGCTCTTCGGCCGATGGTTAAAACTTGCGAAATTTGGTCGCTCTCAAGAAGCTGCTTGGTAAGGGCATTACCAATAAGACCTGTTGCACCAAGAATGACGACTTTAATATTGTCTTTGCATAGCGATTCCATAGCTTTCATCATAACATGAAGAAAACTAATACTGGAGCCCTGACATGCCTTGGTCACTCATACTTTTGTTATTTTTTAGCTCTTGTGCAAAGTTTTTACCATTTCTTGACAATAAACCAAAGAACCTCGAACAAAACGTGAAGAGCAACTCAACAACCTTCACTGTTTTTCATTTTAATATTAAAGAACTCACGACTGATAAAATTAATGATCCCAGCAATCAACAAATGCTCGCCGTAAAAAAAATCATCTCTAAATACAATTTTGATATTTTATCGATCAATGAAATTCAATATGATCTACCAGGTGTTCCAACTTTAGCTCACAAGACAGACGGCGAAAACCTTGTACGTTTTGCTACAAACATTGGGCTAAACTCATCTCAATGGACTCCAATTTTTGAACCTGCCAACACTGGTAGTTTTGCCGCTAGAGATAGCGATGGAAATTACTTTGTAGAAGAAAGTGAATTAGCCAGAAAAAATGCCGATCCGATTAACTATGGATTATTCCCTGCTCAGTACTCAACTGCTGGTCTGATACGTCCACGAGTCAGCGAAAAAATTTCAATAAACCGTTTGAAGTGGCGTGAATTTAATCCAAAAGCGGAGCCTGCCAACTACACAACTGCAGATGGAAGAAGTCTTCCTAGTGATATGGTTTTATTTGATAAGAACTTTAACCATGCGATTACAAAAATTGATGGCAGAACTGTTCATATTATCTTTTTACATACTGTTCCCAGCTATCATTTTGGGAATAAGAAAACTCCAAACTATGACAGGAATGCCGACCAACTAAAGTTTCTTGAATGGTATACGACTGGCCAAACTGATATAGAGATTCCACTTGATCGCTCTCGCTGGCCTTTAATTGATAAAAAAGATGGAGTTGTCATTGTCGGTGACCTTAATGCCGACGTGAACCAAGAAGCTAACCCAGGCGGACAAGTACTTAAGAGATTAATGAAGACACTAAGACCGTGGATGAACAATCCTGGAGCGACAAATGAAAGTTCTGGCTTTGGCCCAACACCTTTTCAGCTATCACTCGATTATATTTTAGTCAGCACAAACATTAAGATCTTAGATGCTCAAGTGATAAGACCAGAGTCAAACTTCCATTCTTTAGGTTGCAGTAAGTCTTCCATGTTTAAGGTGAAGCGCAATCTTCGCGCAAGGCGTAAGATCGTTGAGTACTTCGACAAAACTAAGCAAAAGACCTGTTATGCCACGGTCTCGCAGGATTACTTCGACATAAAAACGGCCAGTGATCATTTCCCCATTTTCGCTAAGTTAAGCCTTGATTAAGTGACCCTATTTCGGATATTTTAATTTTAAAATATTTGAAATTTGGGGACCTAAGGCAGGCATTTTGGAAGATATTATCGAAGCTCAGCTCAAAGCTGAGATTCCACATTTTGAAGATTTCCTTAACAGCATTGGTTTTAAACGCACCGACGGATCAGTCTTTGGACTTCTCGTTTTGGCCAAACGC
>PBCC01000057.1 GCA_002716825.1 Halobacteriovorax sp.
ATGAAATATCAAATGCCCCTTGATATTTCATTTCAAGAGGCTGCTTTTGGCGTAGAAAAAAAGATTATGCTTAATCGCTTGGCCGCTTGTGAACCATGTAATGGAACCGGTGGCAAGAATGGTGCAAGACCGGTCGACTGCGATACTTGTCACGGTTACGGCGAAGTTCGTCGCCAGCAAGGCTTCTTTACAGTTGCGACGGCTTGTCCAAAATGTCATGGATCGGGTCAAACCGTTTCTGACCCATGTGGTAGCTGTCATGGTGAAGGTCGTAAGCGCAAAAAAGTTGATATTGCCGTTAAAGTCCCGGCCGGGATTGATGCTGGTCAACGCCTGAAGCTTTCGGGTGAGGGCGATGCTGGTGGAATGGGTGGACCGTCAGGTGATCTTTACGTCGAGATTCGCGTCCAAGAACACGAGCTTTTTGAGCGCGATGGATTTGATGTTCACTGCACGATCCCAGTTAGTTTTTCTCAAGCAGCGCTTGGTGCTGAAATTGAAGTCCCAACGCTTGAAGGTAAGGTTATGGTGACCATTCCTGAAGGCGCGCAGTTCGGTAGACGTATGCGTCTTAAGGCCAAGGGAATTCAAAAACTTGGTGGCTATGGTATCGGCGATCAAATTCTAACGATACACGTAGAAACTCCAACTAAGCTCTCTGCAGAACAAAGGGATTTGTTTAAGCGCCTGTCAGAACTCGACGGCGAAAGTAACCCAATGGGTCGAGGATTTTTCGATAAAGTTCGCGATCTGTTTCAATAACCAACACGTTAAGGCGGGATTAGTTCATAGTCCCGCTCTTCCTTTTTTACTTTAGCGATATCCCTCTATAAAATAGGGCAGCCCTATTTATAGCTTTAGTTAAGGTTGTCTTCATGAAATCACTTCTACGCATTCTTTTTACGAGTTTTCTTATATCGCTTGTTTCCTGCGGTGGAATTCAGATGCTGAGCATGAAAGATACAAGCCATCTCTATAGTGAAGAGTTCATGGCAAAAATTAATAAAGTGAAAACTCAGTACCGTGCAGGCAAATCACAAGAAGCCCTAAATGATCTGAAAAAAATGGATGAGCAAACTCTCGCTCCAAGTGAGAGGGCGATGAGAAGAAACTTGATGGGTGTTATTCAGTTTGCTGGTCGAAGCTTTGAGCAAGCGATCTTCAATTTTGATCAGGCCCTAACAACTTCGGGAGAAGACGAAGGCTTAACCGCACAAATTAGATTAAATTTAGCCAGCAGTCATTACAAGCTAGGCTTTATGGACAGGGCCTATGCCGCCTTGATTGTTGCTAACCCAAAAGCATTGGAAGCAGAAGAAGCTAAAAAATATTACCAATTGCGCTATAGCCTAGCTAAAGATCTGGGTAAAATTGAAGATGCTGTTGATTCGATGCTGGCCTATCTACAAGATAAAAAAACTCTTGGTGAGCTTAGAGGGGAGTCAGTCTTTGAAAGGCTTTCTTCACTTTTTTCAGAATTAGATCATAGAACACGCCTTCGTATCCTTGAAGCCAAGTCTGAGCCAGCATCAGCGGCTCCCGCCTATCTTGCCTATCTTGAAGCAGAAAAGCTTTACTATGAAGGCAAAAAAGACGAGTCGATGAATCTTTTGAGCTGGATTGATCGTACGTTTAGCTCGCAGACAGAAGTCATCGAACTATCTAAAAGTTTTGTCTTTAGAATTGAAAACTATGCCAAGATGGATGCTAAATCGATTGGTGTTGTTTTACCTCTTAGTGGTGATAAGTCCGACTTTGGAAAGCGAGTCCTACTAGGGCTTGATGCTGCTTTAAAAGAAGTGAATATCAATGCCACACCCGAGTTTAAACCGTTCACTTTACACTTTAGAGACTCGGAAGGCGGCGGCGCTCTAGGTGCTCATCGCGTTCGCGATCTTATCGAAAAGCAAATGGTCTCGGTTGTAATTGGAGGACTCTTTTCAAGTGAAGCGACAAAAGAATATCTAGAAGCTAGAAAGTATGGAGTTTTCTTTATATCACTTTCTCAAATCTTTTTGCCCAAAGAACAAAAGGATCATTTGCTGTTAGAGATTCCTGGCAGCGTTGAATCACAACTTGCCAAAATTTTCTCAAGCGAAATTTTAAATGGTTTTGGAAAAAGAGGCGCTATTATTTATCCGCAAGGCGATCGCGGTGAAGCATACCTTAACGAGTTTTGGAGAAGGGCCAAAGACAGTAATGTGACTGTCACCGGTGCATTATCTTTTAAAGAAAAAGAAACTGACTTTAGAGTACCTGTGCAAAAGCTCCTGGGTTTACACTTTACGCGCGAGCGTCAAGAGGAGCTAGACCTTTTAAGTGAAGTTCATGCTCTTGAGAAAAAGCGTGCCGTGAGAAGAATTCAGACACTTAAGCCGCAAATTGATTTTGACTGGGTTTTTGTTCCGGCCTACCCAGAAGAGGCACTGCAACTGGTTCCTTCGTTTAGCTATTTCGATGCCTCAGGATTAAATATCATTGGAACTCCAAGCTGGAGAACTCAAAGACTTTTAAGAGAGAGCTCAAAGCTAGGGAAACTGTATTTTGTCGGAGATAATGTCGAACAAGCTTCACAGGGCTTTGCTGAAAACTTTGTAAAACGTTTCAATAAGGCTCCACGACTTATCGAAATGAGATCTTACGACGCTTTAAAAACAGCGCTTAAATTATTAAAAAATAAAGACTATCAAACCCGTGATGAGTTTAACGCGGCTATCAGATCAAACTCGAAGCTCGAGGCCATGACTGGTGTTTGGAATTTAGTTGATGGGATTTGGATTAAGGATATGGAGACATTACTTCTTCATCGTGGAAGAATTCGCCAAGCGGTGATCACGCCTGATCAGGTCCTCGAATAAGACCACGCCACATTCCAAGTCCGTAAGATAAATTAATAATGAGTTGGATGATGACAACTTTGTGCCACGAGCTGGCTCCATAGATCACAGACGTCGTCAGATTGAGTGTGAGATAGGCTAAAGCCGGTAGACTCCAGGCAAGATGATGACAGAGTAAAAGTGGTAGTAAGACTAGGTAGAGTACAAAAATAGCCGGAGCGAAAAATTTCCAATCAAGAGTATGAGGCAAATCTAAAAAAGATTTGAGGCGATGTTGACCACTCGAACTTACGGCCTTGTAAAGCGCACCTAAGCTATCTTTTCTTTTGTGATAAACATACAACTCCGGTGACCAAAGCATCTTGATATTATGAAGAGATAGATTTTGCAGCATGATATTTTCTTCATTTCGCCAATAATCTGTCGGAAATGGATTCGCCGACAAAGCAGACGTATGAACCCAAAGGTTGCACAAGATAAGAGCTGACTCATCAGTTGCTTGGATGAGCTTTAGTGTTCGGTCATGGCGATAACGAGTTTTTGAAGTTGAAAGCGGAGAGGTGAGTGCAAGTCCTATGGCCTGTTCCCATTCACTTGCTTCAGGCGCGGTAGCATCGGGACCACCGATGACTTTACAGTCATAGGTCGACATGAGTTTCGAAAGTGTTTGGCCATAGCCACTAGGTAGCTGAATATCGTCATCAAGAAAGCCAATCCACTCAGAGCTTTCAGCTTTAGAGATTGCAATATTTCGAGCATTGGCCGGGCTGGTTCGATCAATTTGTGTAAAGTGAATACCCGACTTTGACTTTAAGTAATCAAAGCTCTCAGAGTCTTTACCATTTAATATAACGATGATCTCGGTCTTTTGATCAAACTCGCGTTCCACACTATCAAGACAGCGCTTGAGTAGCTCAAGACGATTGTGCGTTATAATGACGATAGATAAGGACATGAATAAATCATGCCGCTTAGCTTCGCTTATGGCAATTACTCTCACTGCGTATTAAAATAGCTATTATGAAAAATCACCTTCACTTTGATTTCTTTGGACAAACACTGCGGCTCAATAGTCAAAATGACGATCTATTGGCTCGTTTATCCAAGGACTTCTCCTACTTTCTGAGTGAAGACTTCACAAAGGCCAACTTCAATATAGATGTCTTTTTTGAAGCCCCACCAGCTGAGGTTATTCCTAGTGGTGTCGCCTCAAGACAATCGCTTCAATCTTTAAGCTTTGATAATCCACCAGTGCGGGTGAACGATTATTACGGCAAGCTAGTCAGCGTTTATGATTACAAAAATGAAAAAGCAAAGTTGTGGTCAACAGACATAGAAAAATTGCATGAAGTAACTTATTTGCTGATTCTCTCTCGTGTGGGCAAGGCGCTTGATCTGCAGGGACTACATAAAGTGCATGCTATGGCCTTTAGTAAGAACGACAAATGTCTCGTTGGTATGATGCCTATGAAGGGCGGTAAAAGCACCCTTCTTGCCAATATACTTCGCGATCAGTCAGTGGCGATTGTCTCCGATGATTGTCCACTGATTAATAGGTTCGGTAGAGTGAGGCCATTCCCTTTGCGCCTAGGGGTCGATGAGCTACCTAGTGAAGCTGGTCTAAAAGATGAACAGACTCATAGCTATACGCTAAAGCGCGACTTCTACGGTGAGAAAAAATTAATAAGTCTTGAAGGTTTGCCTCATGAGATTGGCGTGGTTGGTAGTAAGCAGATTCTTTTTGTCGGTAAGCGCGGTCACAATATTAGACCGGAGTTTAGAAAGGTATCGAAGCTTTCTATGTTGAAACCAGTCTTTGTGAATATGATTGTCGGTGTCGGATTACCGATGGTGATGGAGTATTTTTGGGAAACTGGTTTAAGAGACTTTTTTAAGAAGAGCTATATCGCAATTTCACGAACCATAGCGGCCCTAGCACTCATCATGCGCAGTGAGTGTTACGAATTTCTTATGAGCAACAAGCCTGAGGAGAACGCAAAGTTTCTCCTAAGTAAGCTTGATTAAAATACGAATAAGCGAATTATTTTTTAGCAGCGATCTTGCGAGCAATACGAGCTTTAAGCTTCGCTTGACCCTTACGACGACGCATTTTCAATTCTGATTTTTTACGACCCATTCCCATAAAGCTTTCCTTTCAAATATTAATCGGCTTCAAACGCCAAGGACCGAGATCCTAATGAAAACAGGGCCTAAAGGCAAGTTGCCTGTGGCGCGTCAAATACTGCGTCTTCGTCATTTTGAGGATTTAGTGTTGTCAGCGATTAAATCCGAATGATAGATTGCTATGAATAATATCATTATATCTAGTTGGTGACGTTGAGCGTTAAAAAGAAAGTTACAAAGAAGAAAGTGTCTAAGGCCTCTGCTAAGAAGAAAACAGCTAAAAGCGCGGCCCATAAAATCATCGAAAAAGCGAAGAAGTCGAAAAAGATCCCTAAGCTAACGGTCGATGACTACACTATGCACCCGATGAAGCTTAAGCTGAACTCTGGTCGTATTCATGGAAATGAAGAAAAACGTAGAATCGCTGTTGATATGCTTGAGCGTTATACAGGCCACGATCTTAAAGATTTTCAGAAACAGATTATTTTAACAAACTTTCAATATTATAGTGAGCGCTTCAATGCGCTTCTAGATGATTCCTATTCAACTAAAGGCTCAGCTTTTAAGGCTTCATCGTCTAAAAAAGCACAGGTTACGATCATTGAGTTTGGAGTTGGTGCAGCCATGGCCGCACTTATCGGAGAACTCTTGGCCGTCGTTGAACCCAAGGCCGTCTTGTTTTTAGGTCTTGCAGGTGCTGTTCACCACTCTTTGAAAGTTGGTGATTTTGTCCTGCCAATTGCATCGATTCGGGCCGAAGGTGTTTCACGTCACTTTCTGCCTTCTCAAGTTCCTGCTCTTCCAACCTTCAAGGTACAAAAGTTTGTGTCACAGATCTTGGTTGAACATGATCTTGAATACCGGACTGGAACGATCCATTCTACGGATTACCGCTTCTGGGAATTTGATGAAGCCTTTAAAGAGAATTTAATTAATGAGCGCGTCCTCGCCGTTGAGATGGAGACTGCTGCTTTGTTTACCTCATGCTTTGTAAGCAAGGTGAATATTGGTGCCCTGCTTTTGATTTCAGACTTGCCCCTACACAGAGGCGGAATCAAGACGAAAGCATCGGCAAAGAGCGTTTTTAGAAAGTACACTGACCGACATATTGAAATTGGCATCGAAGCTATGGCCGACATTGCTGATAGAGGTGAAAAAATTCGCCACTATACATGGTGATAGTCACCCTATAAAGTTGAGTCATAAGAAAGGGATTTTTTATGTTCAAAAAAGTATTAGATTGGTTCTCTAACGACCTCGCAATTGACTTGGGTACGGCTAACTGCCTTGTCTACGCCAAAGACCGTGGTATTATTGTAAACGAACCATCAGTTGTTGCTGTTCACCAAGGTGTGAAAGGCGTTAATAAAGTCTTGGCTGTCGGTCGTGAAGCTAAGGAAATGTTAGGCCGTACTCCTGGATCGATCAAAGCAATTCGTCCAATGAAAGATGGAGTTATTGCTGACTTTGAAGTCACTCAAGCGATGCTTCGTTATTTTATTCAAAAATCTCTCCCGGGTTCAAAGCTGATTAAGCCAAGAATCATCATCTGTATTCCATTTGGAATTACACAGGTTGAAAAGCGTGCAGTTAAAGAATCGGCTGAACAGGCTGGGGCTCGTGAAGTTTATCTGATCGAAGAGCCAATGGCCGCTGCGATTGGTGCTGGACTTCCAATTACTGAACCTTCAGGAAATATGATTGTTGACATCGGTGGCGGGACTACTGAAGTTGCAGTTATTTCACTTGGTGGAATCGTATTCTCAAAATCGGTACGTGTTGCCGGTGATAAGTTTGATGAAGCAATTGCTTCCTATATTAAAAAGAAATACTCACTTCTTATTGGTGAGCGCACGGCTGAGCAAATTAAAATCGCCATTGGCAATGCCTACCCATTTGATGATGAAGTTAAAACATATGAAGTTAAAGGTCGCGACTTGATTGCAGGTGCACCTAAGATCATCGAAGTGACTTCTGATGAAATTCGCGATGCACTTTCGGATCCGATTTCAGAAGTGGTTGAAGCTATCAAGTATAGTTTAGAAAAGACGCCTCCAGAGTTAGCGGCTGATATCGTTGATAACGGTATTATCCTTGCCGGTGGTGGATCGCTTTTAGCAAACCTCGATGTGCTTATTAAGGAAAAGACTGGTCTTCCAGTGTCCCTGGCCGAAGATCCTTTGACATGTGTTGTGAGAGGGTGCGGAAAAGCCTTGGAATCTATTTCTCTGCTTCGCCAAGTAACGACTCTTTCGTAAGAGGTCGCTAATGCAAGATAAGGATTTTAATTTTGTTAAAATTCCGATTGCAGAGCTCAACACGAAGTTCTCAACTCTTGCGGACGATAAAGGGCAAGTTAATATCTGGCGAAAAGGTGAGATTCCTGTTCGCCATCGCGCTCAATCCTTTCAATCAGGCAAAACTTCAATTCTAGAGTTTTTTAAAGAAGAGAATTTCGTTTCAAAGACTAACGAAAAAATCTATTTCTCATTTCGCCTGGGCGGGATCGAGTATTATGGTGTGGGTCTTAGTTCACAAGGAAAGCAAGATAGCTTCGCCCTCAAGCTAGCTTCAGAAATTTTTAGAAGTGAAAAAAGAGGAAAAGAGCGACTCTTAACATTTCCACATCATCAGGTTTATACCTACTTTGATTTTCCCGGTGCCAAGGCTCAATTTAGAGGAGCTGGTGAAACGGGAAATGTTGTAAGTCTTTCGGGCTTTAGAAAACCACTCAAAGAAATTAAGCGCGAAGTTTTTACTGATCCAGTTAAGAACTTTATCAAAACGACTTTGGATGATAACGATAATTTATTGGGCTATAGAGTCTTAGATCTCTCATCAAACGGCATAGCTTTCTTGGTTAATGCCAGAGAAAAAGATTTATTTAAAGATCTTAGTGATGCCCATGTAACACTCTTGTATGACAGAACCAGTTTCGAAGTTAATCAAGCTAAAGTCGTCTATATCGTAGATTCTCTGACCGGTAGTACAAAGGGTAATCCTCTTTATAAAGTTGGTATGACCTTTCCAGAAAATGAAAAGCTCTCAACTTTAGTTCATCGCAAGCTTGAATCAAGCAATGCCAAAGAAGGAGCGCAACAAGACTTTGAAGACTTTATCGACGATTAATATTTTCATTATCAGTCTCATCCTCTCAGCTTGTGCCAGCAGGTCGGACATTGCTTCGCCAGCAAGTAGTACTGGAAAACAAAGCTTTGAGATGAAGATAAGTCTGGGCTTTTTCGTTTAGTGCGTGAATTTGGACCTGTTGCAAATTCAAAGAAAGTCCTCGCTGTAAAGCAAGTCGTGCAAGACACAAGTGGCGTGATATTTGAGCGATCCATAGTCATGGGGAGAGTGGGATCACTTAAGGGGAAAGTAAATATTCTTCGCCCAGAAAAGTCTGAATATACTGTTTGGTTTGATGGCAAAGAGTATACGAATAGAATTGAAATCAATCCTAAGCTTAAAGCAATGGTGGTGAACCTTAAAAGTCCAGAGCCTGAGTGGAATGGGGAGAAGGTTTTTACTTTTCCTCCGGGCACTGGCGCCTATTGCTACTATTCTCAAATCTTAGAATGTGCGCAAGTGATGAACTTCATGCCAAAGGCCATTGCGGCCGGCGGTGGCGCTATGAATCTGCATGTTGTGTGGGAAGGCTATCCTTATTTTCAACAGCAATACGTTGGAATTCCTGATGAGTTATTTACGCAAGCAACATTTTCATATGATGGTGAAAATCATAAAGGCCTAAGGCGTTTCTCCTTATCAATTAGTAACTCGAATCAAATTATTTTTTATCATGTGAATAAAGATGGCTCACTGGCTGCCATCTTTTGGCCGGCCCAAGGTTTAAGCATTGGCTCTACCGGAAGTGAAGAGTGATAAAAAGCTTACTCAAGGGGCTTGTCACCGCTTGGTTTGTCGCCACAGCGGCGTTTTTTTGCCTTAGGCTTTCACCTGGTGATCCTGTTGAGAGAATTTTAGGGGCGCAAGCAAGACCAGAGCAAATCGAACTCTACCGCACTAGCCTTGGCTTAGATCTCCCCATAATGACACAGTATAGAGTTTTTCTCACAAATCTTGTGCAACTTGATTGGGGTAAATCACTCTTTAAAGACAAGACAGTCTTGGAGCTCATTCGCGAAGCGATGGTTCCAACGGCGACTCTCGCTGTTATTGCGGTGTCGCTGGCCTTTGTCCTGGCTTCTCTCTTAGGTGTTTATGCCGCTAAAAATAGAGGTAATTTGATTGATCACCTTCTGCGCTTTCTCACTCTCTCGGCCTTGTCTTTTCCCATCTTCTCGTTAGCACCTATATTGATTATTCTTTTTGCTATCGAGTTAGGATGGTTGCCCGTTTCAGAACTAATCTCGCCACTGCACTATATTCTCCCGTGCTTAAGTCTGATTATTCCACTGACCAGTGTGCTCTCTCGAGTAATACGAAATCAATACTTGGAGTCGACAGGTGAGCCTTGGATTAATGTACTCAGAGCCAAAGGACTGGGAGATGGGGCCATTACATTTCGAATCTACAAAGTCTGCCTGCCAACTATTCTTAATGTCGTGTCGATGCAGTTATCAGTTGTTTTGGCCGGGGCGATGATCACTGAGACAATCTTTGATATACCAGGACTTGGAAAGTTACTTCTTGGTGCTATCGAAAACCGTGATTATCCTTTAGTTCAGGGTTTAATTATTTACACGTCTCTTATTTATCTTCTTCTTTATGTCATCACAGATATCGTGAATGCCAAAATTGATCCACGCCTTGAGAGTGCTAAATGAGAAATTTATCTCTTGAAGCAAAAATTGGATCTGTCCTATGCGCATTTTATTTTATTTGGGGTATTTCATTCGCCATTTGGCTTAATTTCTTTGGTCAGGCTCCCGCTCCTGATATGACCATGGAATTGATATCGCCATTTAAACAAGGATTTTTGCTGGGCACAGATATTTACGGTCGATCGCTTTTTGCCATGCTCTCCGCTGGTGTGATGCATTCATTGGGGTTTGCCTTTGCCACAGCTCTATCCAGCGCATCAATAGGAGTGGTCGCTGGGGGCATAATGGCACTAGCAGGCACTAGAATATCTAGCTTTATTGAAGGAATTGCCAACGCAATCTATATTTTTCCAACAGTGCTGATTGCAATTATGATTATGTCACTTTGGGAGGGTGGAACGTTCACATTATGGGTTACACTAGTCGCCGTTGGTTGGCCTGGCTATGCTCGAATTGCACGAGGTGAATTTTTGAGAGTTCGCAATATGCCTTATGTCGAAAGTGCCCGGGCCATAGGTCAATCACCAGTAAAACTTTTTTATAAAACAATGCTACCGGCCATTATGCCGGTTATTATTGTGCAGCTAGTGCTAGGGCTTAGCGGCGTCATTATGAGTGAATCGACACTTGGTTTTTTAGGTCTTGGGACCAGTGAATATTCGTGGGGAGAACTCCTCTCCATGGCGAAAGATGTAATATTGGAAGCTCCCTTTATAGTTGTAACCACGAGTTTGACAATGGCGGGGATCATATTAGGATTGAATCTGCTTGGTGATGGTTTGCGTGATGCACTTGATCCAAGAAGTACAGGGGATAAGACGTGATTGGTTTAGGGCAGTTGATTATGACGGGAATAAGTGGACTTACTCTTACGAGTGATGAAGCCGAATTCTTAGAGAAAGAAAATATTGGTGGCGTACTTTTATTTTCAAAAAATTACGAATCTCCAGCGCAACTTGCAGAGCTTGTGAACTCGATTCAAAAATGCAGAAGAGAGTATCCACTAATTATCGCCGTTGATCACGAAGGCGGAAGAGTGATGAGATTTAAATCTCACTTTACTCAATTTCCGGCCATGATGGATATTGCTCGACTTGGATCACCTAAAATATGTTTTCATGTAACCAGAATTATGGCGGAGGAGCTCTCTGCTTGTGGAATTAATCTGAATATGTCCCCAGTGTGCGACATTACTAATAATCCCAATAATAAAGTGATTGGTGATCGTGCCTTTGGCAAAACAGAAGAAGAAGTTTCTAAATACGTTTCTTCAGCGATTAGAGGATTTCAAACAAATGGAGTTATGGCTTGTGCCAAACACTTTCCAGGCCATGGTTGTACAACAAAAGATTCTCATCATGATCTTCCTTATGTAAAAAAGAGTATTGAAGAGCTTCGAGCAACTGAGTTCCAGCCCTTCATTAAAGCAGTTAAATCGAGAGTCGAGTTTGTCATGATGGCGCATCTTCAAGTTGATGCTATTGATGAGCAGCTACCAACGAGCCTTTCACCCAAGGCCCATGAGATAGTGCGCGAAGAATTTCGATTTAAAAAAGTAATTATAAGTGATGATATGCAAATGGGTGCAATCGTTAACGAATACGGGGCCGATGAAGCGGCCGTAAGAGCTATCGTAGCTGGCTCGGATATAATTGAGTATCGCGATATGGATGCCGCTCAAAATGCCTTGGCAGCACTTCGCCAGGCGATGAAAGTGAAAGATCTGAAAAATGAAGCCGTCATGGCAAAAGTCGCACGTATTACCGAACTTAAACAGTCCTATATGTCTGACTACAAGCCAATTTACATTCCAGAAATCAATAAAAAGCTTGGAGTGAAGGCAAATCAGATCTTTTTAGACGATCTACTTGAGCGAATTTCTCAAGCTAGTGTAAGCGTTTAATTTTTAAGCTAGGCATAATCTTTCCACTGCGCAACATAGAGTCTAACTCTTTGATATCCTAGAAGTAAGGATTTTAAGGAGACCAACATGTTGATGTGGGCATCAGTCGCATTGATGGGCCTCGCAGTTTTTATTTTGACCAATATGATTTTCAACGATGAAGATCAATTTAAGGCACAAGAAAAACTTGAAGAGAGCGATCAAAGAGCACCGAATGATTTTGCTAAGCACGGAATAGTGCTTAGATACTCACGCCCATTTTTTAAACGTTATTTCACACCCATCGTGCAAACGATGAAAAATAAAAAGAAATTTAGAGAAAAATATAGAAGACCACTTGCTAGTGGTGGCTTAACTGAAATTATGTCTCCTGAGGATTTCTTTGCTTTCAAGCTTTTCCTCATCATAGGTTTTCCAATCGTCTTTATGGCCGTGAGGTGGTTTCTTGAGGAAACTTGGCCATTGAGCATGATCCCTATTTTGGCAGGCTTGGGATTTGTTTATCCAGACATATGGGTTAAAGGGAAAAAAGAGGCGAGACAAAAAGAAATCATCTCTAATATGCCCTTCGCGGTTGATATGCTGGCATTGTCGGTCGAGGCTGGATTCCTCTTCATTGCGGCCATGACAAAGGTAATTGAAAAAGCAAAACCAAGTGCGCTTACCGAAGAGTTTGAAACTGTCATTAGAGAAATTAGAATTGGTTCTTCAAGAGCGGAAGCGCTTCGCAATATGGCATGGAGAGTGGATATGATTCAAATCTCTTCATTTTGTGCGACATTAATTGCCGCCGATTCAGTCGGTGCATCTATTGGTCCCATTTTGAAAGCACTGTCAGTTGAAATACGACAGAAGCGATCGGCCGATGCTGAAAAAGCAGGGGCTACGGCAGCGACCAAAATTTTGTTTCCAATGCTGTTTTTAATTGTTCCTGCAGTATTTATTATGATTGGCGCACCCTTGGCCATTCAATCATTTTTGGGGAATTAGTGAAGAGAATAATTGTTAAACTCAATGATTGGGTTATAGCTAAGGATGCTGTCGTTGCGGATACATTCTTCTCACGTGCACGTGGGTTAATGTTTAGAAAAGATCTCTCTAACTTCGATGGAATGCTAATCGCTCCATGCAATTCTATTCATACAGTGGGCATGCTGTTTACTATCGATGTGGTCTTTTTGAATAAAAAATTTGAAGTTGTAAAAATTATAGAAAATCTCAAGCCATATAGACTAACAAGACCATATTTCAGAGCTTTTCAAGTTTTAGAACTCGCGGCCGGTACATTGAAAGAGCGATTGCAAGTGGGCGATCAATTGGAGATCACCCATGTATAAATTGGTCGTCATTGGTGGAAAACTAAGAGGCAAAGAGTACGAGCTTGAAGAAGGTGAGAACACTTTAGGTCGCGACCCAGAGTGTTCGGTTCACTTTCCTGTTCAGGGTGTTTCTAAAAAACATATGTCGATTACGGTAACGAGTGACGTTGCCTATATTAAAGACTTGGGTTCAAGCAACGGTACATTTCTAAACGGAAAAATTGTAAAACGTGGAACAGTAAAAAGTGGTGACAAAATCGCTTTGCCAGACTCAATTCTTCAAGTTGTCTATGTTAAAGAAAAGAAGAAGGTTGTAAAAAGAAAATCGGCCAAGATGGTCGATCAGGAAGAAGAGTTTTATAGCGGGGGGGCTGCACCGGAAAACCTCCCAGGTAAACTTAAGCACTTTTTTAAGTACAAATTAATGAATATTCTTCATGGAATTAATGAAGAATATGAATGGCGCGTACTACTTGGCATCTTGCTTACGATATTTTCAGTTTTAGCTATTACTTTGACGATCTTTCCAGTCCTTCAAGATTCGAAGTCAATTCTACTTTATGAAACATCTCAGCGTGGAGCTTTTTACGCAGACGTTATTAGTCGAACAAATTCTCGGGCGCTTGAACAAAAAGAGTTGGATCGTGTCGATTCGTCATTTTTAGAAAATGAAGATGGAGTTAAGTCTTATGAACTTTTTGATATGGAAGGACGTATTGTAAGACCTATCGCCCAACTTAATAAGTATATTAACGATTCTTTCTCTGTCGAAGCTTTTGATTGGGCTAAGAAAACCAAAGATGATGGTGGTGGCTCAGTTCTGAAGAAACTATTGGCAGATGGCGAGATTGGAATTGGCAAGAAAATTATGGCCTACGATATGCGTGTTGGCAGGCTTATCGCCGTAGGTGTTATTGCCATACGATTCCAACCAAAATCACTTGCAGTCGAAGCAACTAAAAGCTCTAAGGCTTACCTTGAATCGTTAACCACGACAGGACTAGTTGCGATCTTTTTCTTTGGCTTCGTTTACTACCTGACGATTCGTCCAATTGAAGAGATGCGCTTTCAAATTGAAGAGGCATTAAGAGGTAAAAGAAAAGGTCTAGATTCCAGCTATTTGATGGAAGAGTTGGGACCACTTCGAAATAGCATCAACAGTCTTTTACAAAGAATCCGCGAACTCAATAAAGAAGATGATGGTGATTTTGAAGAGATGGAAAGCGACGAGGGCTATGTAAATTCTCTAGGAGAATTCTTACGAGGCGCCGGAGTGCCTGCTTTAGTTCTCGATTCACAAAAGAATGTCACAAGGATCAATTTAGAGGCAGAAGACCTTACGGGTATAAGAGAGAGCACTGCTCAGGGTATGAGTCTACTGGATGTCTCCAGAGAGAAGGGATTTGCTGCTACCGTGATAGAATTATGTGATAACTCGGCCAATAATACTGGTACCAATCAATCTGGTGAATATGAACTTGGCGGCATACCGTACGAGGTTCATGTCGTTTCAATGGTAGGAAAAGACGGATTTGCAAAAGCATTCTATGTCACTTTCCTTAAGGACGGTTAATGGGACTAAGAGTTGTAAAAAATTCGAATGTCCGCATTTCAAAGAAGCTTGAGGCTCCTCAGGAGGCTGGTAAGCACTTTCGCTTACTATGCCTGACAGGAAAGAATAAAGGATTCGCTTATTTCATGACCGGCAAGCGTTTAGTCATGGGAAGAAGTGATACCTGTGATATTCAAATTCTTGATACCAAAAGCTCAAGAGAGCATGCTGAGCTGACAAAAGTTGGTGAAAAATATGTTTTGACGGACTTAGGCAGTCAAAATGGAATTGTTGTTAACGATCTTAAGGTTAATCAGCACACCTTAAGCGATGGAGATAAAGTCATTGTCGGCCAGACAGTCTATAAATACTCCATTTTCCAGATTAAAAGCCTTGAGCCTGTGGAAGAGGATGAAGACGATGATGAGGATGAAGATGATGAAGTAGAAGAGAAGGGGAAAACACCTTCGAATAAGCGAGTACTCATACTTCTTATTGTTCTTGGGGCAGCCTTCTTACTTCTCAATGAAGACCCCGCTCCGCCACCAACCGCCAAAGCGCCCGGTGCTGCAGTTAATGTTAGCGGAGTAACTAAAGGTGTGGCGGATACGAGCCGTGAAATGGATTCTGAGTTAGAACAAAAAGTAGATACAATCCTTCATCGCGGACTCAGAGAATACCGTGAGGGAAATAATTATCGTGCGATTGAAGAATTTAATCTGGCTTTAATTTTGAATCCGAGGAGCGGACGTGCAGCTTTTTACTTGGAGAAGGCTAAGCAAAAGTTAGATGAAGATGTTAAAGCAAATTTTCTTCGCGCTAAGGTTGCCCAAGATGCATTAAAGTACGAGTCTGCACAAGTTTCATTTTGCGCCATCTTAAGATTACTTGAAAAATATCCAGAAGATGAGCGTTACGTTAAGGCAAAAAAAGAAATTGAAGATTTGTTAGTGAAAATGGGAAAAAATAAAAATGAGGCAGAGTGCCTCTAGCGAAATGGTTTGATTGAATGAAGTTAACAGTATTTAAAGACAGCCAAGAATTACAAAGTGTCGATCTCAAAAAGGAGATTGGTGCAAGTGATGCTAAGATGTCCTTCCTGATGGGGAGGAGTTCTCAGTGTCATGTTGTCTTAGATAGTCCTCTCGTTTCAAGAGAGTTAGCGGAGCTAACTCACAACCAAAATATTTGGACAATAAAGCGAAGCTCTGAGTTTAATCCATTAATCATTAATGGTGGCTCAGTTACAGAAAAAGTGTTGGCGAGCGGTGATATGATCACCTGTGGACCCTTTGTTGTAAGTGTTGAAGTCGATATGCCGGTCGCAATCGAAAAGCCAAAGGTTACGGCGCTGAACACATTGCCATCAGATGAAGAAGAAAGTGAAGTTGGAGCAACTGAAACCTTAGCACTTGATGAAGATGAAGCGACCCAAGCTCTCGAGGCTCCATTAGATGAGCTTAGCGATGATGCCTTGGAAGAGGCTTCTGACGAACTAATCAATGACGATATGGATTCTGGCTTTGGCGATGATGGATTAATCGAGCAAGCCGATGAAACACTAGATGAATCTGATGAATTTGAAGTTGAAGCACAAGAAATGACTGAAGCTGAATTCGAAGCAGGTGATGAGGCAGCCTTTGATGAGGGTGGTTTTGGTGAAGAGGGTGCTCTCGATGTTTTAGATGATGATGATTATGAGGACAATGATAGTACTCGTGTCTTAAATGCTTTCGCATCCTATAGTCTAGAACTCTTTGGCGAATATGCACCGTATGATCGTTACAAAATAGATAAAGGCGAGATTCGCATCGGGCGAGACCCCTCAAAATGCGATATCGTTTTGCCGGATCCAGAAGTTTCAGGAGTTCACGCCATTGTAAGAAAGCTAGGCTCCGATCTTCATATTGAAGATCTTCAGTCTGGTAATGGTACTCTCTTAAACGGTGAACGTGTTAACAAAGCAGAAATACATAACGGTGATGAGTTTCTGATTGGCTCCACAACGTTTACTGTAAAAATTACTTCCGACCTACTTAAACAAGAAGAGGGGCGACTAATGCCAGTCGACCTCAATCAAGAAATTGAAGTTGAGGAAATTGTTGAAGTAGATCCCGACAGTGATGAAGCTGACTCAATTGAAGGCGATTCCTTTGGCGAAAGCTCTGGCCCTGCCTCAAACTCGCTGTTTACTAAAGAGGCACTTAAAGACCCTGTTAAGCGAAAAAAGATCCTCTATATTCTAGTTGGCCTCTTAGCCGTCTGGGTTTTACTTGATGATGAACAACCTGAAGCACCTAAGCCAAAAGCCGAAACTGCAGAGGTCAAAGCGACACCTTCAGCGGCCGAAGTGAACGCGCAAAAACAGGCTAATGATGCTTTCTCAAAACTTTCGGCCGAAGAGAAAAAGTTTATTGAGAATAACTATGTTTTGGCCAAAGCTTTATTTGATCAGGGCAAATATAATGAAGCTTTATTAGAGCTTGAGAAAATTTTCTCACTTGTTCCAGACTATAAAAACGCTCGCCAAATTGAAGAGCTGGCTAAGCAGGGTTTGGCTAAACTAGAAGAGTTAGCAAGGAAAGAGCAGCAAGAAAAAGAACGAAAAGAACGAATGGCCAAGGTCAACGATCTTGCAACAAAAGCAAAAGAAGCCACTAAGGAACGCAATAAGATTGTTGCGGAAGCCTTGTTTGGAGAAATCCTAAGACTTGATCCAGAGAACTACGATGTTCCGCAAATGCGCTTAGAACTCGAGGCCTGGCAAAAAGAACAGGATCGAATTAAGTTGGAAAAAGCCACGGCCGAAGCTGAGCGAAAAAGAATGGTGGATGCATTGGCGGCTTCAAAAAGCGCGTTCTTAGCCGACGATTGGTATCGCGCCATTGGAGAGCTAGAAAAGTTTTTAGAAATTAAAACGATGGACGAAGACTTAGTTAAGGAAGCTACTGACATGCTTAAAAAGTCTAAGTCAGAACTTGAAAAGCAGGTGAGCCCGCTTCTTGGTAAGGCGAGATCGCTTAAAGAAGGACAAGATCTTAAGGGTGCGTATGAGCAGTACAAGCAAATCTTAAAGTTCAACCCGACACAGCTTGAAGCCCTTAACGAAATGGATGCTATTCGCGAAGAACTCTTTAGAAGATCTCAAAGGGTATACCGCGAAGCCATTATTGCAGAGTCGTTAAGTCTCTTTGATAGCGCGAAAGAAAAATTTCAGGAAGTGCAACAGATTTCACCGACAGATAGCGAGTACTACCAGAAAGCGACAGACAAGCTTAAAAACTATATCTATTAGGAATGATCATGGAGCTTAAAAGCTACGCTGCAAAATCACATCAAGGACCTTACCTTCAAATTAATGAAGATGGAATTGATGTGGATCTTATGCAAAAACTTTATATGGTTTTTGATGGCTTTGGCGGCACAAACGTCGGGGACAAAACGGTTGAATCACTTAAAGAAAATATTAAAAAGTTCTATGGTAAAATTGGTGGAGATCCAGATGCCACTTTGCCATTCTTCTACAGTCCCAAATATTTACTCGAAGGTAATGCCCTCCTAAATTCGATGCACTTTGCTCACTCCTTGCTTAAAAAAGAAAACCAAGAAAAGCCGATGCATGAGCGTGGAGGGGCTTCGGCCATGATGGTAGCCCAAGGTGATAATTTGGTCACGTTGGCCGCAACTGGAAATATTTCAGCCTGGTATTACCGGCGCGGAAAACTTCAATCACTTGTGGCGCCAGATTCTATGGAAACCCTTGCCAGTGACTCACATGAGAAGTCCTATTACACCACTCCACTATCGGCATTTGGGCTTTTTGATGAACTGCACTTGCGTGTCGTTGAGTATAGGCCGTGTGAGGGCGATAAATTGATCGTTATGACTGATGGCGCCTATGCCAGACTCGCGCCAGATGAACTCAAGTATATCATTGAAGGTAAAAGTGGTTCTGATCTCGATCGAATCCAAGAAGTCTTTCACATGGTTAATTCCCGCGGGAACTTAGACAATCAGACTTGTCTGCTACTTAATTTTTGATTGTGGATTCCATTAGTCGGTCATGAATAGTTTGGTTGCCTGAGCGTCTTCCTAGTGCGAAAATGTCGTGCGGGAGTTTAAATGGCAGATAAAATTTTAGTAGCAGACGACAGTCTCACCATTCAAAAAGTAGTTGCAATTACCTTGGCAAATGAGCCTTGGGTGCTTGTAGAGGCGACTGACGAATCTGAGTTATTCGGAAAGCTTCGTGGGGGCAACTATAAGCTAGTGCTTTTTGATTTTAATCTGTCCGAGTCCAAAAGCGGCTATGAGTTAGCTGCGGAAATTAAAAAGCTTGCCCCTACCGTTAGATCGATGGCCATGCTTGGCACCTTCGATTCGGTTGAGGAGTCTGAGCTTGCCAGCTCCGGCGTTGATGGCAAAATTGTTAAGCCATTTGATTCTCAAAAATTTATTGCAAAATGCCGCGAACTCATTGAGTCGGGAGATGGCTCATTAAGCCTTGAGGAAGAAAAAAGCCTCGATTTCTCAGATGAGACAACTACGATTGATGATTCTGAGGGCTGGGTGATGGATTCACCGCAACCAAGTTCAAATGACACTGAGTTTGATGATGACTCCAGTGATACTTGGGATGAGGAGACTTCTCCCGGTTTATCAATTGAAGACAATGCGCTTTCAAGTGAACTTGAAGGTTGGGGTGTAAGTGTTCCCGATCCAATCGGGGCAAGTCCTGTTGCAGCTCAAGAGATTCCTCCGGTTATTGCGGCCGAGTCTGAAAAAGAGAGCGATCTCAAATGGGAAGAAGACGAGTCTATTAAAGAAGATGAAATTGAATTTCAAGTTGAAACATCAACTGCTAGCAAAGATTCGGAAGACACAGTTTATCCAGAGACAGATGATTTAGATTATCCAGATCTTGAATTTGGTCTCGATAAACCAAAGTCAAATATGATTTCTCTTGATCAATTGAGTGTTGAAGAAGATTCGGATCTACCTCTTACTCTTGAGCGCGAGCCTGAGCCAATCAGAGAAGATTTGGCCAAAGAGATTGAATCTGAACTATCGCCCGATGACTTTTGGGCAGCAGACGAGGAAGAGGAGGGGGAGACAACTCCAACCATCGAATTGTCTCAAGTTCTTGATGATGACCTGGATGATTCGCGCGAAAGTTTTGTTGTCGGTGTCGGTGATCCGTCTGCTCCAGTCGAGCCAATTAAACCGAGTCAAAAATCAAGTATTCAAATTGAGACAAGCCATACTTCATTCAATGAGGATGAAATTGTCGAAAAAATTAAAGCTTCACTTGCTCCGATGCTTGAAGATATTGTTAGAAAATATATGGATGAGAAAATTGAAAAAGTTGCGTGGGAGATCATTCCTGATGTAGCCGAAAACCTTATTCGAAAAGAAATTAAGGAATTATCCCAAGCTTCCAGAAACTCGTAGACTACCAGTCAAAACGCGGTGTTGGCCTGAATCATTTTCTAACAGGGCCGCACCGTCGTGATCGATACCGATGAAAATACCTTTCAAAATATTCTGACCATCAATAATTGTGACAGACTTGTTCATGTGGATGCACTTAGAGTTCCATTGATCGATAGAAAAGTGGTGATGCTCTAGGAGATATGTATAGAGGCTTTCGGCCAAGAGCTTTTTATCACTCACTTCGTAGTTCAAATCACCAACAGGGTAGGGCGTGTCTTTGAGAGAGAGTCGCTCATCTGCTGAAAGTGTCAGATTAATCCCTAGTCCAACTAAAATATTTTTTTGATCGAGAGTTTGGCATAAAATTCCGCCAACCTTTTCGCCTTTGTTGTTTAAGAGGTCATTAGGCCACTTAAGATGTAGATCAATTTTAAGATTTTTAAAGTACTCACAAACTGAAGTCGCAATGGCGAGCGGTGAAAGAGTTATTTGAGCTTGTGCTGGAACGGAACAACTCATGCTGAGTCCCGCCTTGGCGCTAAGCCACTGATTATTTCGTCTTCCCACTCCGTTAAGTTGAGTCTCACAAGAGACGAGTAACTTCGTTTGCTGTGCGTCGAGATCACTCCAATACTTTTTGAAGCTGCTTTGAGTCGATTCACACTCTTTAAGAAAATAATGGTGCATGCATAGCTCGTTGATAAAACCTTAGCCACAGGCTAACTTATGACCAACTTTCCCTCTGATGACAGGAGTTGTCCATGTCCTTAATTGAACGCACACAGCCGCGCGAAGTTCGCTTTACGAAAAATATAAATCCTTATGCCAAAGGTAGCGTGATGGCCGAGTTTGGTAATACCAAAGTTCATATCACTGCAAGCGTCGATGAAAGTGTTCCACCATTTCTTCGTGGAAAAGGTCAGGGCTGGGTGACAGCGGAATATAATATGCTGCCATCTTCGACTCATACTCGCTCAAATCGTGAGCGCGGCAAAATCGGCGGTCGTACAATGGAGATTCAACGTTTGATTGGACGATCTCTTCGTTCAGTCATCGACCTTGAAAAACTCGGTGAGCGCTCGATCACTATTGACTGCGATGTTTTGGTTGCTGACGGTGGCACAAGAACAACGTCGATTTCTGGTGCTTTCGTTGCGCTTAGTATGGCCGTTCAAAGCCTGATCAATGAGGGCAAAATCACGGAAAATCCAATTAAAGAACAGTTGGGTGCCCTTAGTGTTGGCATTAAACTTGATGGAAAAATTATTGCTGATCTAAACTACGAAGAGGATTCTAGTTGTGGCACAGATATGAATATTGTCATGACGAGCACTGGTCGCTTTGTTGAAGTTCAAGGAACGGCAGAAGCCGAGCCATTTTCAAAAGAACAAATGCTCGCACTTTTAGATTGTGCTGAAGAAGCTTTGAAAGTTGTCTTTACAGCACAAAATAAGGTTCTCAATGCGTAAGCCGTTTTCATTTATTCTGGCCTCAGGCAATGCACACAAGGCAGAGGAGTTTGCTGAGCTTCTCTCGCCTGAAATTGTGAAAGTTGAGGCTGCTGAGCAAAAGCTGGATGTGGTTGAAGATGGTGAGAGTTTTCAAGCCAATGCGCTGTTAAAAGCACAGGCGTATTATCAAAAATTCAAAGTGCCAGTGATGGCAGATGATTCCGGCTTGGTGGTTGAAGCTTTACCAGGAGAATTAGGCATTCATAGCGCACGTTTTGGCGGCGAAGGTTTAAGCGATACTGATCGCGTAAACCTACTCTTGGAAAAACTTAAAGGGGTTGAAGAGCGCTCAGCTTATTTTGTTTGTCAGTTGTGCTGTTATTTTTCACCCAAGGAAATATATTTTTTTGAAGGTCGACTTAGTGGTGAGATTGGCCATGCCCCAAAGGGTGAACATGGTTTTGGATATGATCCGGTTTTTATTCCAACTAAAGCCGGTGCGGACGTGAGTTTCGCCTCTGACCCAGAATTTAAAGCAAAATATTCTCATCGTGCTGTTGCGTGTCAGCATGCACAAAGCTTTTTTACGGGATTAAACGAAACCGTGGACAAGTCTTAACTGTGCCATTATAAAGTATGCTCAATTCAGTCGGAGCGTAGCGCAGCTTGGTAGCGCATCTGCTTTGGGAGCAGAGGGTCGTAGGTTCAAATCCTATCGCTCCGACCATTTTTCCCTCTCTTTTCTCCGTAAATCAATGACTTGCTGCTGACTTGTTTCAATTCCATACTCGGGTGATAATTAAATAAATATTGAAACGGGGTGAATAATGCAAACAGATACAAGTAAATTCGCCATGTGGCGCGCCTGTATTGCGGTTATGCATTTAGATGGTCACGTCTCTGCTCACGAGCGCGATTGGATGCGCGACAAGCTCGACACCCTACCGCTGTCCAATGATCAAAAGATGACTCTTATAAATGATCTTCGAGGGGGAGCGAACCTCGATAATCTAGTGCCGTTTATTACAGAGGCGAAGGACAGAGCATTTTTACTTCATCTTATTCGCGTTATCGGTCATCTCGACAATGATTTCTCTGAAGCTGAAAAAGAGGCTTTCGCTAAGCTCGAACAATTGGTTCTTGCTAGGCTTAATTTAGAGGAGATACAGACTCAAGCGCAAAAATTTGAAGACGATAGCTATAAGAATAATGAGCTCGATAACCGCTCTTCAATGTTTGAGGCCGTGTTTAAAAATATCGTAAACTTTCTCACAAATCGCTAAGGGCCCGAAAATTCATCGGACCACCATCGAACCACTAGAAAATAATTTCTACGCACCACAAAAAACGATTGATTTAAATGGCTTAAGGCCCGCCGCGGCCTAGCAAAATCCTTGCACATCGGTCTTCGTCCGTGTCATCGTATAGGGGCAGAGCGGATTTCTGCCACACAAAACACACACAACGCATACAAGCGCGGAGGCCTCGCTTGAAATTAAAACGTCTAATTGTTCAGGGTTTTAAATCCTTTAAAGATCGTACGGTCATTCATTTCGATGATGGAATTACGGGAATCGTTGGTCCTAACGGTTGCGGTAAATCTAATATCGTCGATGCCCTGTTTTGGGTCATGGGTGAGCAGTCGGCCAAGCACCTTCGTGGTAACTCCATGAAAGATGTTATCTTCGCTGGTTCATCGAAATACTCACCGGGTGCATTTGCTGAAGCAACTCTTGTTTTAGAAAATGTTCATGGAAAGCATATTCATATCGGTAACCGTGTAGCATCTCCAAGCGAAATTCAGCTCACGAGAAAGCTTTATAGAAATGGTGACACTGAATATCGTATCAATAACGAGCCAGCTCGTTTGCGCGATATTCAAGAAGTCTTCATGGATACTGGTGCTGGCGCGAAGTCGTATTCGATTATTGCTCAGGGCGAGATCAACCGACTTGTTCAGGCTAAACCTGAAGAACGTCGTACGATGATTGAAGAAGTTGCGGGCATTACTAAGTTTAAAATGAGAAAGCGCGAGTCTCTAAAAAAGATCGAAGCGACTCAATCAAACCTTTCACGCCTCAATGACCTTCAGGCTGAAATCGAAAAGCAACTTAAGGCACTTGAGAAGCAGGCGGAAAAAGCTGAGCGCGCTAAAACTTTAAAAGAAAAAATTCGTCGCAATGAACTTGTAAGCACTTCGCATAAAGTGTTCGACCTTCTAAAAAATCTTAGAGACGGCGCTACAATGTTTAATGAGAAACGTCTTGAAGTTGAAAGCTGGAATCTTGAAAAAGAGCAGCTCGAAGTTTCTCTTGCTGATGAACGTCTTAATAAAGACGAGCAGACGGATCGCATTGAAGAGTTTCAAAAAGAATATAATGATCTCTCAAGAAATTTGGCCGGAGCTGAAGAGCGTTTAAATTCACTTTGTCGCGAACAAAGTGAGAAAGAAAAACAACTTGAGCAACGTCAAAAAGATTTAGAAGATGCCACGCTAGAAGTTGCCAATCGCCAGGAGCGATTAGAAAAACTACTTAGTGAGAGGGAAGAAGTTGAGGCTCAAGGTCGTGAGGAACACGACTTTGAAGCAATTGAAGAACGTGTTCAAGTTCTTAAAGAAGAACTAGAGCTTAGAAATGACACACTTTCGACTCTAGAAGAAGAAGTGGTTGCTGCGAGAAAGAGTCTGGTCGAAGTTGATCAACAAGTTTTCAAAAACAATTCACGACTTGAAGAGTTCTCGGCACAGCTCCAAGACTTGGCAGCTGAAATAGAAGCTCTTGAAAAACAATATTCTGGGGTATCAACACAAATCGCTGATGAGCGCGAAGCAGTTAATGATAGCGCTGATCTTATGCAGTCGTTAACGGCTCAAGATCAGAATCATCGTGCAGAGCTTGAGGCTCTGACACACGAAGTTCGCGAGCTTGAAAAAACTCATACGACAAAAAACAGAGAGCTTATTCAAGCTGAAAGCAAACTTTCATCATTGATTGAAATCAATAAGTCTCTTGAAGGAGTTAAGGCCGGAGCAGCTAACTTCCTAGATGGACGTGATGATGAGGCCTTTAGCTTACTTGGTAATCTGATTCGATCAGAAGAAGATACCGCGGCAGGTGTTCAAATCCTTTTGGCCGATATCGTAAATACATTAATTGCTCGTGATGAAAACGGAGCAAAAGACTTGGTGTCATGGCTTGAGGGGAAAGATGATATCAGTCTTGATTTCCTTCAAGGAGAAGTCACTAAAACTAGCTCAGAAACTGAAGAGCGTTTACGTTTACAAGGGTTGAATGATCTTCGCTCCCTTAATGATGTTGTTCAGATTGCTGAAGGCTATGAGGGCCGCGTACGTCCATTGCTAAATGGTTTATACCTTTCGACGCAACTAACACCAACACTTGCGACAGAGCTTTCCTCTGGTATTAACTTTAGAGGCATAGCCGCGAACAACGGAACAGTTGCCGTTAAAAATCATAGTGGTGCAAAGCTTGTAAGTTTTGCTGGCGCTGGTGAAGAAGAAAATGGGGTTGTTGCAAGAAATAACCGCATCGAAGCGCTCACTAAAGACGTTGAAACATACACTCAAGAACTTACAAGCTTGACTCAAGTACTTGATGGCAAACGTGAGACTTTAGAAAACTTAAAAGTCACGGCCGATGATATTAGAGAGCAGCTCTCTGATGCACGAGCTGATCACGCTTCTAAAAAATCGGCACTTGAAGGTAAGCTTGCTGGAATGGAGAGTGGAACTAGCCGTCTTGAAATTCTTAAGAAAAGAAAAACAGAAACGTCAAAAGCCAGAGTCGACCTTCTTGAGAGCGATGATAAATTAACTCGATCTCAGATTGAGCTTAAAGAGCAACTTGAAGAAAAAGAAACTCAATATAGCGCGCTTTCAGAGGAAGCCTCAATGCTTCGCGATCAATACGATAGCGAGCGTCAAGAACTGCTTGAAAAGCAGGCCATGGCAAAGGGCTTTAATGACCGTATGGCTTCATTTGCTTCACAAATTGAAGACATCGAAGGTCAAATTGTTCGTCTTGAGCAACGTGTTCAAGCAACCACTGAAGCGATTGAAAAACTTAATGAGCAAATCTCTGATACTGAAAATGAGCTTCAATCCCTTGAGGCTTCTAATCAGGAGGCAGCTTCTGTTCTTCAAAATAAGGAAGAAGCACTTTCAATGCTTAAAGATCAATTAGTGATCCTACTTCAAAGCATGCAAGAGCGCGAAGATGAAGTAAAAGGACTCTCTAAAAAAATCGTCGCCAATGAAAAAGACATGGCCATGCATGAGTCTAAACTCGGCCAGTGGCTTACAGAGGAAGAACAATATGTTCGCGACGCATTTGAAAAATACAGAGTTGATCTTCGTAAAACGATTGGTCAATTCCTTGAGTACAACGAAGATCAGTATAATGAATTGAATGATCTCTCAACAATGTTTGTGATGGAGACTGAAAACGGACCTGTCACGCTTGAAGCGGAGGAATATGTTTTCAATCGTCGTTACGGACAAGATCTTCGCGATTGTGAGCAAAAGTATAAGAATTATAAAGCAGAATACTCCCGCCTTGGCGATATTAACTGGCAAGCGATTGAGGATTATGAGCGTCCAAAACTACGCCATGACTTCTTAAGAGTTCAGGAGCAAGAACTTAGAAAGTCGCTTGAAGATCTAGAGACAGCAATTGCTCATATCGACGAGAAGAGTAAGCTTCGTTTTAAGGCAGCTTTTGAAGAAGTCGATACGCGCTTCCAAAAAGTTTTCCCAATCATTTTTGGTGGCGGTAATGCTCGCTTGCAAGTGGTTGGTAACTTGGATGATTCAGAGTGTGGCGTAGATATTATTGCTCAGCCACCGGGTAAGAAAATGCAAAATATCAATCTGATGTCGGGTGGTGAAAAAGCCATGACGGCCGTAAGTTTGATTTTCTCGATCTTCCTTGTGAAGCCATCACCTTTCTGTCTTCTGGACGAAGTTGATGCCCCTCTTGATGACGCCAACGTTGGACGCTTTAACGAGCTTCTGCGTGAAATGTCTCAAGAGAGTCAATTTATCTTGATCACTCACAACAAGAAAACAATGGAACTGAATGACACGCTTTATGGCGTAACCATGCAAGAGCCAGGTGTTTCAAATGCTGTGAGCGTACAGTTGCATTAATGAAGACTTTCTCGATTCTGTGTTCTTTTCTATGGCTGAGTGTCGCAAATGCTTTTTTGCCCTCAGCCTTTCGTCTCGACTTCACTCAAGAAGAAAAGAGCTTGGTCTCTGGCAGAGTAAAGAAAAGTGAAGGACGTATTGAGTACCGTGCTCCAGGTCGCATTCGTTTTGAAATAAATAAGCCTCATCAGCTAGTGTTTGTCGCAAACCCTAAGCGATCTTGGTATTACACGGCGCCTGCCATGGCGGGGGAGCCCGGAGAAGTAACAATCTCTAATGGCTCAAGTCATCCCATACTTAAATTCTTTGATATATTATCGAGTGGTCTTGATAAAAATAAATCATATGAGGTTTCTAAGAAAGATGGAGTGGTCACTTTAAGTTTTTCTAAAGAAGCTCAAGAAGAGTTCAGTCTAAAGAGTGCAGTTTTGACGATGGGGAGTGATTATACTTTTCCAACACTGACAAAAATTGCTGTAACACTTACTGATGGTAAAACCATTCGCTTACAGCTTTCTAATCTTGTTCCGAATGTGGCAATGGCAGATAGCTATTTTAACTTCGAGATTCCAGCTAATACGCGCCAACACCGTCAATGAAGATCAGATAGATCTAATGAGAAGGCCGTGTTCTTTTCCAGTTGCTGATAAATAATCCAGTTACGAAGAACCAATTTTACATAATTTCTAGTTTCTTCGTAGGCAATCCCTTCAATAAATTCAAAAGCATCTTTTTTGGGTCTCGTGCGATACCAATTGTTGATTGGACCAGTGCCAGCATTATAGGCGGCAATCATTCCTACCATTCGATTATTCATCCTAGATTCGAGTTCTTTTAAGTAGGCAGAGCCAAGGGTAACGTTTGTAAGCGGTTGATAGAGATCATCAAAGTCTCGGTAGGCGACGCGATGTTGCTTGGCCAAGCGTTTAGCTAGCTCAGGAATAAGTTGCATTAATCCAAAGGCATCGGCCGGACTTCTGGCTTCAGGGTTAAAGGCTGACTCTTGTCTGATAATTGATTGCATCAGGTAGGGATCGACATTAAAGCGTTTTGCCGCTGCAAAAACGTCATTCTTAAATGATAACGGAAAGAGTGCTGGTAGGTGCTTGGCCATAAACTCTGGATCACCAGACTCTGAATGTGAATAATAAGTTCGAATGGCACCTGCGGCATGGCGACAGCGAATAAAACTGGCTAGCCACTTTTCTTTTGCACTATTGCTGGGCTTTTTAGAGCGCCAATCGTCCAGATAGCTTTTACACAAATCCCACTCACCAAGAGCGGCAAGCCATTCTACTTGTTCCGAAACTGGAGATTCATCCAGTGAGCTACTTAAGGTTTCAAACTGTCCGCCGCTAGAAGCGTGGGCCATGAGTCCATAAAAATTAAAGGGGCTTCTTTTGTAAAGTGACTCCCAGGTCTCAAGAGCCTGTGGAATTTTCCCCATTTTATAAAGAGCTTTGACTTTCCAAAAGCTTAACTTTTCATCAAGCTCCTCTCCAAGCTGTTCTTTGACTTCATCAACAAAAATGACGAAATCAGAAAATTCGTGATCAAGATAAAGAGTCCAGGCCAAATTCCATGAGGCATCGTTTACGACTTTAGAGTCTGATGGCTTAAGATCAAGCGCTTGGCGAAAAAGGCTCTTTCCCAGAGGATGATCTTTAGCTTCAAGTGCAATCATGCCACGAATCCAGAGAGTGAGCGCCTTTGAATTTGTCGACATGGTCGGTAAAAACTCGAGGGCCTTTTGCAAAATAAGATCTGCTTTAGTTCGATTATTTTCAGTCCATTCAGCGCGCGCCTCTTGAATCATAATTTCTGCTAGCGCATCGACAATTTTTTCGTCTCTCTTCTTTTTAACCAAGCTCTCAAGCTTAACTTTAAGCGCATTGGTCTCTTTTAAAAAACCAGATTTGTCTCGTTGATTCTTAAAAATCATGCGATAGCGATTGGCCGCTTTGATCCAACGATCGAAGTCACTAAGCGGATTTTCTTTGAGTATAAGTTGATACCATTCCTTCGCACTTACAAAATCCCTCGCTCGCTCAAAATCACGGGCCACATCAGGGTAGTGTTCTTTTAAAGGTGAAGGGTTAAAACGCGGGGCATATTTGAAGAGCGCTTTTTCAGCCTCTTGCTTGAGATCAGACGGCGGAGCTAATTGCCATGCTTCTTGATAAAGAATTTCCTTTTCAGCGCGAAGACTTCTATTTTTGGCAAGCTCTAAAGCTGCTTTGGCGCGAACTTGAGGTTCACCAAACTTTTTGGCCAATGAGTAGGTGACTTCACTAAGCTCAGATTTAAATCCATCAGGCATATCAGACTCAAGATCTGCTAAAGCCTGGGCAGGAAAAGCATTTCCAGTGGCAGCACAACTTTCCAGCTGATACAGCCTGGCTAGCGAGGAGAGAGGGAAGTCGCCATAGGATGAGAGGCGGCCGAAATTTTCACAAGCGAAAAGATGATCGCCTTCAGCTCTGGCTTTTTTGCCTTTGGAGTAAAGGCTATACCAAACTTCTTCAAGCTTAAGTGGACGTCCTAGCTGGCCCTGGTCGAGCTCCTTGGCCGTTTCAGGCCTTGGCGGTAGGCTTGAGAGACGGGCACAACTAGCAATAGCTATAAATAACAGTAGTATTTTCACAAGATCCTAGAGTTAAGTTACCGAAATAATAACATTTAACTGTTTAAGCTCGAAGCGGCCTCTTAAAGAGGAAAAAACTTCATGACCCTTGGATATTGCATATATTTTGCGATACACAGCTTCATCTAGATTTTAAGGAAATAGCATGCAAACCCAAAATGAAGCCAATGTGGCCGTTAATCGTCGCCAAAAGATGTTTTTAAATAAAACAGTTCACTTTACCAGTCTTGGTTGCTCAAAGAACCTAGTTGATTCGCAGGTCATGCTCGGACATCTTGGACTCGATGGTTTTACTGTCACCTCTGAGCCGGCCGAGGCGGAAGTTATCATCGTTAACACCTGCTCATTTATCGAAGCCGCGAAAAAAGAATCAATTGATACAATTCTCGATCTCGCTGATTTTAAAAATGAAGACAACGGAGTTTGTGAAGCACTCGTTGTTTCTGGCTGCATGGCCCAACGTTACTCAGAACAGCTTGAAGCTGAGCTACCAGAAGTCGATCTCATCATCGGCACTGGCGAATATCATAAAATCGTTAAGCTACTTAAGGCCTATGAAGACGGAAAACTCGAGGCGAAAAGCTTTGTGGAAATTCCTAAGTTTATTCACACGGAATACGATCCAAGACTTAATACCTCTCCCCATTATATGGCGTGGCTAAAAGTATCTGAGGGCTGCAACAGAAACTGTACTTTCTGTATTATTCCAACACTTCGTGGAAAGCTTCGTTCACGTTCAATTGACTCCCTTGTTACTGAGTCAAAAAACTTAACTGACAATGGCGTACGTGAGTTGAACGTTATCTCTCAAGACCTTTCAGACTACGGAAGTGATCTACCTGAGGGACAAAACCTTGCTGAGCTTATCAGAAATCTCGACGGTGTTGAGGGGGCTGATTGGGTACGCTTATTTTATTACTACCCAGACGAATTAACTGACGAAGTAATCGAAATCATGGCAAATGCAAAACGCATCTGTAAGTATCTCGACAGTCCGGTACAACACTTTTCAAGTAATGTTCTTAAGCGCATGAATCGCAAGATCACGGGCGAGATTATTCTTAATCGCATCCAGAAATTGCGCGCTAGAATTCCC
>PBCC01000058.1 GCA_002716825.1 Halobacteriovorax sp.
ACTGGATCCAGGATAGTGAGTCAGTGAATGCCAGCGAAATGTCGATGGATCAAGCAATCTCAAAGGGTGCACTTGCCTTCTTTGGTGACAAATACGGTGATAAGGTACGTGTTCTAGAAATGGGACCCAACTCGATTGAGCTTTGTGGTGGAACACACGTTTCCAATACTTCTGAAATTGGTTTATTTAAAATTCTAAGCGAAAGTTCTCTTGCCACTGGAGTAAGACGGATCGAGGCGACAACGAATGTGAATGCCTTTAACTGGCTTAGTCAGCGCTCAAACGTTCTTGATCAACTCGAAGAAATGACCAAAGAGAAAGGTGCAAAGGTTGTATCCCGCGTTGATTCTCTTTTTAGCGATCTAAAAGAGAAACAAAAAGAAATACAAAAATTAAAACAAGAGCTTCAATCACTAAAATCCTCAGATCTTTTTACGCAGTCTGAAAAGATTTCTGGATTTGATCTTGTTTGTGTTGAAGCACCCGCTGATGCTGATCTTAAATCCCTATCCGATGACTTTGTCAGTAAGTACCCAAAAGGTATTCTCGTCATGACTGCCAATAAGGATGGAAAATTGGCCGCCATGGTTAGAAGTTCCAAAAACGTCAAATTGCAATGTTCAAATGTATTAAAAGATGCGCTAGCTCCACTTTCTGGACGCGGCGGTGGACGTCCTGACATGGCCCAGGGATCTGCTGATAAATATGATGCTGC
The DNA here is from genome assembly GCA_002716825.1 of Halobacteriovorax sp. GTDB lineage: Bacteria > Bdellovibrionota > Bacteriovoracia > Bacteriovoracales > Bacteriovoracaceae > UBA4207. Next base: position 716 of record PBCC01000058.1, read on the forward strand.
CTCTTTCTTTGCTGCTGCAAGGAAATCAATTGCATCTCAACTAAGTAACTAAGGACACGGAATGTTGAAATTACAGAGCCTAGTATTATCTGTTTTATTATTTATCACTGGATGTACTAGAAAAGACGCAAGCGATAATATTCTTAATGTCCCACTCACTGGCGAAATATCAACGCTTGATCCCGCCAATTCGTACGACACTGTTAGCAACACAATTGTTTACCAAGTCTACGAACAACTTTTTGACTACCATTATCTTAGAAGACCCTATCAGCTTCAACCACTCTTGGCCGCCGAGATGCCACAAATTAGCGATGACGGCTTAACCTATACAATTAAAATTAAAACTGGTGTTCCTTACCACGCAGATCCAGCGTTCAAAGGAAAGACTCGCATACTCAAAGCGAGCGACTTTATAACTCAAATCAAACGACTAGCCTGGAAGCCTACCAACTCGAATGGCTGGTGGCTGTTTGATGGAAAGATTAAAGGCATTAATGAATTTAGAGATGCCGCCGGCGATGATTTTGAAAAATTTAAAAGCTTATCTATTTCGGGCGTAAGCGCCCCCGATGATCAAACTCTCGTCATCAAGCTCAACGAGCCATATCCTCAAATGATTTATGCCATGGCCATGGGCTTTACCTCTCCCATGCCGCTTGAGGTTCTAGAAGAGTATGGTAATGACCTCAGTCGTCATATGGTGGGAACTGGACCATTTTACCTGGAAGAAGTTCAACCGCTGTCTGGTGTAAAAGTTAAAAAGTTTAAAGATTATAAAAATTCTACATATCCAACAAAGGGCGATCGCATTGCCCATGGTAATGACATGCTTTCCGATGCGGGCAAGCAACTACCATTTTTAGATGCCATTGATTTTAAAATCATCAAAGAAGATCAGACTCGTTGGCTAAACTTTAGAGCAGGGAAAATTGATCTACTTGTTGTTCCTAAAGATAACTTTTCGACAGCGGTTTCTGCTGACGGTGGACTAACAGATGAACTGAAGCAAGAGAACGTTCAGCTAATCATCGGTCCGACTCTCACTTATTGGTGGCTTGAGTTCAATATGACGGACTCAGTTGTTGGTGGTGCTAAAAACTTGGCGCTAAGAAAAGCGATCTCTCATGCCATTGATTTTGATAAGTACATTCAAGTTTTTACAAACAATGTAGGCCAAAAGGCTAACTCAATTTATCCTCCAGGGATTCCCGGCTACGACCCGGCCAAGAGGCTACCCTATTCCTACAACCTTGAGCTTGCTAAGGAGATTCTCTCAAAGGCTGGTCATCCCGACGGAAAGGGCTTACCAGTACTTAAATTCGATGTGCGCGGAACTTCAGCTCGAAATCGTCAGGAAAGTCAGTTCATTAAGAGTGAACTCTCAAAGATTGGCATTGAAGTCGAAGTCATCATGAACACTTTCCCTGCTTTTTTAGAAAAAGCTAGAAACGGTAAGCTTCAGTTTTGGCAGGGCGGTTGGGCCATGGATTATCCAGATGCTGAAAACTGTTTGCAACTTCTGGTGACCAAGAATCATCCGCCAGGTCCCAACTCTAGCTATTTCTCAAATCCAAAGTTCGACAAGTATTTTGAACAGCTCAAGCTTATGCCAGAAGGTCCAGATAAGTGGGCCGTCATGGAGAAAATGGAAGAGATTGTTCACTTAGAAATGCCGTGGATTATGCAGTACTACGCTAGAAATTACATCCTACATCAAGGCCGACTAAAGAACTTTAGACACTCTGATCTTATCTTCAACTATTTCAAGTATCTAAAAGTACAGTAAACGGGGGGCAAATTCTGCCTCCCCCTTCTCTTTAACCCTAGCCCCTTCATCGCCCTGTCAATTAAGCCGATAGGATCAGTAGGCATACCCCGCCTGCAACCGAGGGAGCTTATGAGACGCCTGCAAAATTTATTACCTCTGCTTTTAGTAGTGAGCTTTTTGTTCACCGCCAGCATGGCAATAGCAAAGGACTATATTATCTACTCGATCGGACATGACCTTCCAATGGGCCAAGTCGATCAGAAAATTCGAAAGAATTTCTACGTTAATATGGGAGCCAACCAAGGACTTGAAAGCGGTAGTGTTTTGACTATTTATCGTCAACTCTCTCAGCTTGATCCCTATGCAACCAAAAAACGATATAACTACAAAATTAAAATTGGTGAGTTGAAAGTTATTCATGCAGAAGAAGATGCTGCTATTGGAACTCTTCACAGTTTTAACAATAGCGACGATGCACCACTTATTGATGTCGAAGCACCAATGATTGGCGACCAGATCTCTGTAAAAGTTGATTAGTCAAAGAGCTTGGCTTTAATCAATCTTGTCCAAAGAATTTTGTCTTCAAGCCTAGTCACTTTTAACTGCAAGATATACTCGCCTTCTTTTTGCCAACAATAGCTAGAACTCACTCTAATCTGCTTAATTTTTTGATCGCGCCAATAGCCGCTGAATTGAAATACAGCGTAGCCACTCCTTATTGTTTTGCACTGTCCCAACACAATTACATCCATTGCCAACTCCTTGGCCCTCTAAGTGCTCCTCCTGCTAGGCTATCGGCTATACTAAGGTGTTGATATTGCTAGACTAATTTACTGCCGGCATCTTTTGACAAAGTTTCAGCGCAAGTTTATAAAAGTGTTTCGTTCTAACTACCCAAAGATAGGTGAAATATGGCTCGTGTCACGATTGAAGACTGCCTAGAAAAAGTTGAAAACCGCTATGAACTTGTTCACTTGGCCACTAAGCGTGTTAAGCAATTGCGTGATGGTGCTGACCAACTTGTGAAAAGTAAAAATAAAGAAGTTGTAACCGCTCTTCGCGAAATCGCTGCTGGTAAAGTAAAGCATGCACCTATGAGTGAATACGACTCTGACGAGTTCTAAATTAAAATCAATTTATCATGATTGTAAAAAGGCTCCTCTGGAGCCTTTTTTATTTGAAGCGTATTAAGTATTCGGTTCCAACAAGCCCACTTTCAAATTCTTTTTTCGCAAAGTCTTCAAAACCTGAAAGAGGCACCTGCTTTTGAGTCATTACTTGCTCAATAGTAAACTCTTCGCCGAGCTCACTTAAAGCCTCAATCACGTTATTTTCATTAAGTTCGGCATGCATACATTCAAAAATAATAACGGGTTTAAAGCGACGGAGAGAATTCATCCCCCCCTTAATTATTTTTTCTTCAATTCCTTCAACATCAATCTTAATCACATCGATTCGTTGAATATTGTTGTTCGTGACATAGTCATCTAACGTAGACAGCTTTATTTCAGCAAGTTCTCTATCTGCACCAGCTTGATTTACAGAAGCTCCCCCCATATTCATCTTATCAATATACAACTGAGCGGAACCCGACACGTCTGAAAGTCCAATCTTATTCAGATGAAAGTTTTTCATAGAGAAACTTTTAATGCTTTCTTGTAGACATGTATGATTGATCGATTCAGGTTCAAAAGCGTGAACAATGAGTTCAGGATAGATGAGCTTAAAATACAAACTAAAGAGTCCGATATTGGCACCAATATCAAAAAAAACTTTCTCATCACCAAGAAAACTTTCAATGCTATCTTTGTTTATTTTTTCATATTGATAAAATGCCTTCTCGCCATCAAACATGACATAAAACGAGGGGCCAGTGAAATCTTTGGCGCAATAAAAACAGCTTCCCTTATCGCCAATTTTTAGAGAGCTCATACTTGGAAGCAGAGGGTGGATGATACGTTTCAGCCACCTCCGCCTTGCAATCGCTGTAATGAAGCGACTCACCTATTTTCCAAGCGCTACTTTTAATACTTCATCAAAGTGAGCGACTGCATGAAAGCGCATCCCCTTGCGGTGACGCTCAGGAACTTCCTTAAGATCTTTCTCATTTTGTTTTGGAAGAATAATCGTTCTAATGCCTGCACGCTTTGCCGCAAGAACCTTCTCTTTAATTCCACCAACAGGAAGAACTTTACCCGTGAGCGATAATTCACCAGTCATAGCAAGGCCAGACTTTAGACGCTTATTCGTAGCAAGACTATAAAGCGCTAAGGCCATTGTAATACCTGCAGACGGCCCATCTTTTGGAGTGGCACCGGCAGGCAAATGCAAGTGAACTTCATGAGTTGAGAGAAAGTCCTCAGCCTCTTCAATGACTTCTTTAGTCTCTTCCGTTTTTGGCGCGACAGGCTTTTTCTTGCCTGCTTTTTTACCCGACTTCTTTTTGCTTTCAAGATGATCAAGTTCTTCCTGAAGGAGCTTTCTAACATAACTATAGGCCAGATTAGCAGACTCGTTCATCACGTCACCTAGCTGACCAGTTAAACGGAATCCGCCTTTGCCTTTAAGTGGTAAAGTTTCAATTGATAAAATATCGCCACCATACTGAGTCCATGCAAGACCAGTGACAACACCTGGGCGTTGAACCTTGTCAGCTTTTTCCGTTTCATAGCGAGCAGAACCTAAGAAGTTTTCAAGATCTGATAACTTTGGAACGAACTTCTTTGCTTTTTTGGCCGAAACTTTTTCAAGCGCGGCTTTACGACAAAGCTTGGCAATCATTTGTTCCATAATACGAACACCAGGCTCTCTTGCATAATCGCCAACCAGCTTTTTAAGAACTGGTACACCCAAAGAAAAATCATTCTTTGAGAGACCATGCTTCTTAAGCTGCTTTGGGATAACCCATTTAGTTGCGATATTTACTTTTTCTTCAATCGTGTAACCTGAAAGTTCAAGTACTTCCATACGGTCCAGAAGTGGCTCTGGAATTTCACCGATATAGTTCGCTGTAGCAATAAAGAGAACTTTTGAAAGATCAAAAGGTAGATCTAAGTAGTTATCAATAAAGGTAGAATTTTGCTCAGGGTCGAGGACTTCAAGTAGAGCTGAAGCTGGATCACCTTGATAACTGTTTCCTAGTTTATCAATCTCATCGAGCATGATGACTGGGTTATTAACCTCAACACGCTTAAGCGCTTGAATGATACGACCAGGCATTGCCCCAACATAGGTGCGACGATGTCCTTTAATTTCGGCTTCATCACGCATACCACCTAGTGAGAAGCGATAAAATTTACGCCCGAGACTTTCTGCAATACTTTTACCAAGTGAAGTTTTACCAACGCCAGGAGGACCTGCTAAACACAGAATCGTTCCATCATAATTTGTCTTAAGCTTTCTCACGGCCAAGAATTCTAAAATTCTCTCTTTAGCCTTTTCTAAACCGTAGTGATCTTTCTCCAAAATCTTTTTTGCGGCAGGAATATCGATCTTATCTTCCGTTGAAGTATCCCAAGGAAGATCAACCATCCAGTTGAGATAGGTTCTTGCCACATTGTATTCAGGTGATGAATCAGGGATAGCTTCTAAGCGTTCAAGCTCTTCCAGTGCAGCTTTCTTCGCCTGCTCTGGCATTTCCATCTTACTTAATTTTTCTTTTATTATTTTAAGGTCACGAGACTTCTCATCCTCTTCCATTCCAAGTTCACTGCGAATAACTTTAAGTTGTTCACGAAGGAAGTATTCTCTTTGGTACTTATTAACTTTATCGTTAACTTCATCTGAGATTTTCTTTTGAATATCGGCAACATCTTTCTCTCTTTTTAAGTAGATAAGAAGTTTTCCAAATCTCTTTTTAACAACTAGTGATTCTAGGAAATCTTGAGCTTCAGGAATATCCAGCGACAAGGCAAAGGCCACTAAGTCGGCAAGAGCGCCTGGTGAAGGAGAATTCAACATTGCCAGCTTCATTTCTTCATTAAAATACGGATTGATTTCAGATAGACGCTTTACCTGATTAATCACAGATCTTGTGTAAGCATCGAGCTCTTCATCTGCTTCAATAATGTCATCAAAGACTTCAAACTTTGCTTCAATGATTGGTTCTTCACGAATATACTCAGAGGCACGGTAGCGCTTCACTCCGTGAACAAGTACGTTGACCGAGCCATCTGGTAACTTAAGCTTTTTTACAACTTTACAAAGAACACCAACTTTATAGATATCGCGTACTTTAATCTCACGACTCTCAAGATCGATTTCTTCCTCAGGAATCATTTCGCCGTCTTCATTCTTAAGATCTTGTTTAACCAAGTTTAAGGCTACATAACCAGATCTCAATAATTGCTGATCAAGCTCAGGAGTAAATTTATCTTCAGACAAAATGATTGGAGCAATCATTCCGGGAAAAATTGGACTATTCATGATCGGAATAACAACCACAGTCTCAGGGAGTTTTGTCAGCTCAGCTGCGTCAGGTTTTAATTGCACTTGATAATCATTTTCCATGTCAGACATGGTTGATGCTCCTGTAAGAGTTTTAAAAAAAGAACCGGAAGAGGCTAAATCTAGCCTTTGACGTCAATTACAAATCGTCCCGGGGAATCGAGATAAAAGATATCAACGCTGACACTTTGTTTAAAGTGAATTTCTACTGAAAGTGTATCTTGAGAGATTGGGAAAAAATTAATCGTCTCAACATATTTACTGTTTCCAAATGAGCCAATGGCTCCTTTGATCTGTGTGTCAAAAAGATCAAGATAGAGCTTCTTTTCGCCAGTTGCAATATGACCATAAACACGAGGCACTTGGGCCGTTTCAAAGTCCATGACAAGTCGCTCATAACCAAGCTTTGGATTATAGGAGTGGCGCACCGCCTTAAGACTTGAGGCTACTTTAGGACCACCGTTGTGAAAAATTCCTCTATTTAGAAAGACCGACTTTTTCCGGTCACTAATTCTACGAATTCGTTCCTCAACTAAGTTTTGAGCCGCCGCAACATTAGGTAAAACGATTAGCACACTAAGAAATAAAGCTAAGAGTTTTTTTGTACTGACTGTAAGCATGAAGACCACCTAAAACTTTTTTGAGTTCTAGGTTTATTATGACCTTGATGATGCACTAAACCAAGTGATTTCGCCCTTTTGATCCGGACTTCGTGGCCGCTAAAAGAACAAGGCCTAATAGAAAACTTATAAACCCAGTCGGGCCGCCACCAACCCCGCCACTCATGTCGACTGATCCACAAGCGAAACCACCATCATCATTGCTAGCACGGCGAGGCTTACTGGTCGTCTGTGTCGATTGCTGAACATTTCCGACAATAGTGTAAGTCGCTGGCGCATCAAGACAAGCTAGGTTTGAACTAGGACTGGCATGAGCAGGACCGGCATAATGATTATAATTACCACTAACATTTTGAACAATTCTATAAGTTAATATGTAGAACGAGAGATCATCTGAAAACTGAGTTTTTCTTGAATAAAAATCTTCTGAGTTGAAGCTTGCCACTGACGTATCCCAATCTTCAAAACTTTCTGGAATTAAAGTTAACTCAAAATCATTATCCGCCTCAGTATTTGACAGGGCAACTCTTCCAACAAGGTTCATGTCTGGATTACTATCAGCATCAGTCACAGCAATTGAACCGAGTGTGGCATTTGGTGAACCAAATTGATCAATGATCGTCTGTCCAATACCAGCTCTTTCTACCTGGGCCTTCAAGTGCAACACTGAATAGAGTGATTGATAGTGAACTTTAAATTCCAAGTAGAGGTTGGGTTGTCCGGCCAAGGAAAAGTTTCTAAGATCTAGTCTCAGCCTATCTTCACTTCCTGAAAGAATTTGATTTGGTGTTATATAGCCCACCATTGTATTGCCTGGATTTCCAAAGAAGTCGACAGAGGGTACATCGAAGAGAACTTCTTTATTGGCCATGTAGTTTAACGGTACATCTAGATCGCAGCGAATACTCATGGTTCCTGCATTTACTGACGGGGCTGAGGCATTCAGCTCTAATACTTGTGGATAGCCTTTATTAGAAGCCTGGCAAGCTTGATAAAATGAGCCACGATAACTTGAGTTAGAGTTACAGAAATCACTTCTCACATCAGAATAAAACTCTGGCATCGTACTCTTTGCCACCATAGGCTTTACGTAAAAGAAGTAATTATCATTTAAAGGTAGTCCATCAATTTCATAACTACCGTCAGATTGAGAAAAAGCAGAAGCCATGACCTGACCATTTTTTTCTGAAATAGCGTGAACGTGTGCTCCAAAAACTCCTATATTATTTCCACCAGCAACTTTACCCGTGAATTTTCCTTTCGCGCTTGAGCCAATAGGATACATGGCATGGGCACCGGCCTTGTCATCATGAGCTAGAGTATATTGACCTCTCGTAAGCCAATAAAACATACTCGAATGTTTAACCTCACTATGGGCCAATCCAATTGCATGGCCGACTTCATGTCCAAGGACATCGCCTAAATAATTAGATGTACCTGGAGTCGTAGAGAAGGTTAAGTTTTGATTTACGATAATATCAGCTTCTATGATTTTTCCTGACGTAAAATCATAAGTAACGTTTGTTACCGCAGCTACACCGCCACCACCAAAAATACTTGAACTCGTACTAAAGTAGACGTCATTCACATCATCTTGAACGATTCCATTTCCAAGCGTATAGGTTAAGGACATGGCCTGTGAATTCGACCATTCTGTCAGTGGTTGTGTGAAAGCGTTTTGCTCCGCTGGATCTCCACTACCATGAAAGACAAAGTTTACAGATGGTGTGGCATCGGCCCACTTAATAACATTACCTGTTTGTCCGCGATTTTTTGTGTAGGCTTGAGCCGCTACACTGAAGAGCAAATGTATAAGGGATAAAAGGAAAAGGTATTTGTTCAATCCATCTCCTCTTAAGATTTCTTTGCTCTAACTCTATAGATAAATCCAAGAACACCCAGGAATAACATCATCCAAAGAATACCAAAGCTCTTTTCATTTTCTTTGATAACTTCATCTATTGAAGCTGGCTGACGCGCTACTTCTTTTGTGCTTGATCTTGTTTTTTTAGTAACTATATCGGCTTTATGAACATATTTATCAATGTCAATATTAACCAGCGGTGTTTCAAACTTACGCTCAAGAACATTATTCATATCACTCAATGAAACAAAGCCTAGTTTTGGATGTTCAGGAAATACTGTATTTTTAAACCAAGTCCCACGAGCATCTTCAATGATTTCATATTTACCCATGGACAGATTATTCACAAACCAACCATGTGGAGTTTGCTTTAAGAATAGTAGTGAGCTTTCGCCTTCTTTAAAACTTGCAACACCGTGAATCTGATAAAATCGCCCCATCCAAAGACCACCCGGTGCGAGTACTTTGAAAGAGTTTGGTGAAGTGACTTTGTGCTCAGGTAGGCCACTTGCGAGTTTGAGTTGAAAACTATATTCAGTGACAACTTCCCCACTTGGAAGTTTCTTATAAGATTTACCTTGATTAGTAGCCCAAACAACTGCATCGCTAGCACCAATTTGATCTTCAACTGGCAATGGAATAAAAGTCGTCGCTTTCGAACTAACAGCTAGGATTAGTCCCAAAATAAGAAAAATTCTTCTACCCACTTCCATACATTCCTCTTAAGGCCAAAGGTGTACGTAACTAGTCGGTTTTTCTTGTGAAATTCTTAACTTATTTTATCAGGCTTTAAGGAGATGCTGTAACCTACTGTATTTCAAGGGCATAATCGGAATATTCTCTAAGATTTGGGTGTTGATCGATGAGTATGAGCGTATGACCTTGCTGTCTTAAGCGCTGGAGATGGGCATATAGAGCTTCTAGATCTTGCACAGATAAACCAAAGCTCACGTTTTCAAAGAGCAACAAAGAAGGCCCCATTCGTCCCTGAATCTGACCCAACAGTTTAATTCTCTGCCGTTCGCCGCCCGACAGACTCTGCAATGACCTATCGAGGCTTAAGTGACCCAGTCGAAGTACATCCATTGCTTGCAATATACGCTTTGCTTTAGCTGTAGTTGGAATATGGGCAAAGCTATCTCTGACCGGCTTATTTAAAGCTTCGTGATAGCTTTGATGGCCATCTCTAATTTGCGCGTAATAGGGTCGAAGCTTCATCCCCTTGCAATCATCACAGGTAAGTAAGACGTCTTCCAAGAAAGACATATCCACTTGAGTCGTACCGCGACCTTCACAGGTGGGACATTTTCCAAGCTCCGAGTTATATGAGAAATGACCTTCTTTCAAATTCATTGCGCGACTAACTGGCAACTCTGAAAAATGTTTTCGCAAATAGTTCGCAAGTCCAAGAAATGTTCCTACGGTTGAGCGAGCGGTGACACGAGAAGCTTCAGCTCCAAAACTTATGATCTTATCAAATTTTAGCGGAGACTCTACCGAGCACGAGACTGAGCTATCATCAACACCCCACTGCTCTAAGAGTTCGACCACTGCTTGTCTTTTACCACCCTCAGAAGGGCCAGTAACAACCGTAATGGCACGCACAGGTATTTCATAGTCAAAGCACCAATCATTAGGTCCTGGCGCGCCAGCCACTTTGAGGTAGCCATCAAAGTCTTTCTTGGTTTCAAACTTTTTTAGACTCGAACGTGGACGCCTTGGCTTTCCTTGATAGATAACTTCTCCACCATCAGCTCCGGCTCCTGGTCCCATCTCAATGACCTCATCGCATGCACTGATGACTTGCTCGGAGTGTTCAACCACTAAAATAGTATTTCCTTGATCACGAAGTTTCTTTAGGGAAACAAGTAGCTTATCCACCTCATTTTGATCTAGTCCTAGCGTTGGCTCATCAAAAACAAAAAGCGAACCGGAGCCACGAAAGGAGAGAAGCTTTGTCAAAAGTACTCGTTGATATTGACCGGCGGTGAGCTGCTTTACTTTATCAGCGAGGGAAAGATTGCCTATTCCAAGAGATCTGGCTGTTTCAATAGTTTCGGATACATCGGAAAGTATTTTCTCGACTTTCGAATAATGCATAAGCTTTTTGGCCTGCTCAATTAAACGAGCTAGATCTTCGCCAAACTGATTGATATTTTTGCCAATAAAATCTTTCCACAGAAAGTTTTCCCTATTCGACTTAATGCCAAACCCATCTAAAGAACGAGACAATCTAGTGCCGTGACAACTTGGACATAAGAACTCACTTTTAAGACTTCGAATAAGAATGCGAACATGGGTCTTGTAGCGCTTGGATTCTAAGTACTCAAAGAAATCATTGAATCCGGGATAGGCACCATCTCCCTCATAGAGTAGTTTCCATTTTTTCTGCGGCAACTCCTTGAAAGGTTTATCTAGACTCATTCCATGTCGCTTGAATGCCTTAAACATATCATTTCGCCACGGTTGAAAACTCTTATAGTTCATAACACTAACTGCACCATCCTCGACGCTTAACTTCGGCTCTTTGACCAATTTATCCCGATCATATTTTAAAATCATTCCGTGGCCATCACATTCATGACAGGCACCAATCCCGTTGTAGGGTGAGAGATGATTAAAGTGAGTAATCTCTTGCGGCTCAGCCTTTGCGCATACTTCACAAATGCGCTCTTCACCAGAGCGAACCTCAAGGTTTAGATCACCATCTTTTGAAACAATCTTTAAAACTCCATGGAAATGCTGAAGCTCTAACTCTTTAAGCTTTATCTCAATTTGCTCTTCAAACGATGAGGCTTTAAGGCGGGCAACTTCCCACCATAAATGTTCGTAAACAAACTCCGTAATTTTTTCTTCTTCAAGACTTCGAACCGGAAGAACTCCCGATTTAATATGGTAATTATAATCGGCACTAGAGATAAAGATGTGCAAAGTTGAACTAGGAGCTAAGCCCTTGGGCAAAACCTTGTGCCATTTCTTAGTCTGCTTAAATTCGACCATGTGCTCTGGACAATGATTTTGACCTAAAAAGTAGAACACCTGCTGCAAGCGCTCTGTTAAACCCATGAGGTCACCCAAGCTTGGCCTTGCTCCCACTACTGGATTATGTTGTGCCAAGGCCCAGACAGGCAATACAGGCTCAATGCGATCAACATTTGCCGTTTGCGGGATATCCCAAAAGAATTTTATATCGGATGGGAATGAGTTTATTAAGCGACGCTTGGACTCTTGAAAGAGTGTATGAAAAGCCAGGCTCGTTTTTCCCGAACCAGATGGGCCTTGCAAGCAGGTCATCTTTCCCAAAGCAATATCAATATCTATATTTTTAAGATTATGGGTTTTGGCGCCACGAATTTGGATATGACTGAATTTATTTTTCATCAATAACAAAAAGGCCCACTTTCGTGGGCCTTGTCAAACTTTGAATAATTTTTGTCCAAACGGAATTAACGTTTAGAGAACTGGAACTTCTTACGAGCACCAGCAAGACCAGCTTTCTTACGCTCAACCTTACGTGGGTCACGAGTGAGGAAGCCAGCTTTTTTAAGCTCAGCACGGATTGTCGGATCAAGCTTAACAAGAGCTCTTGTTACGCCCAAACGAATCGCGCCAGCTTGGCCAGTTGTTCCGCCACCGTAAACATTAACATTTACATCATAACGATCAGCAACCTTAAGAAGGCTCATCGGCTGATTAACAACATAACGGTTTGTTGCTTTTGGGAAATATTCAGAGAAATCACGCTTGTTGCTAGTGATTTTACCAGGGCCTTGAGAGAGATACACACGTGCAACTGATGTTTTACGGCGACCTACTGACTGAGCATCGTATTGTTTACCTTTCGCTGCCATAACTTATATTCCTTCTAAAGTTCAATCTTTTGTGGATTTTGAGCTTCGTGTGGGTGCTTATCACCAGCGTACACTTTAAGCTTTGTTAGCTGTTCACGGCCTAATGTATTTTTTGGAAGCATGCCTTGAACTGCATCCAAAAGGATTAGATCAGGACGACGCTCAAGTTGTTGACGAGCAGTACGAGTTTTAATGCCACCAACATAACCAGTGTGCCAATGGTAAGTCTTGTTATCAAGCTTATTGCCAGTGAACTTCACTTTTTCAGCATTAATGACGACAACAAAGTCACCAGAATCTGTATGTGGAGTGTATTTAGGATTGTGTTTGCCACGTAGGATGTGAGCAATCTTACTGGCTAAGCGACCAACAACCAAATCTTGGGCATCGACAACAAACCATTTTTTGTCAGCATCAGCGGGCTTAAGAACGAATGACTTCTGAGTAAACATATTAAAACCTTTCCGCAAAAAATATTGGGACGCTCAGACCACATTGTGGCCGAAAAAACACGTGGCAATCCTTGTACTAGATTATTGGGCCGCAAGTCAAGATCGAATAATCACCTTAAAATGATCCAATGCTTAAATGAAAGCGGCCAAAACTCTCTCGCTGCCCTGACGCGTAGCGCTGTCTGCGAAGCTTTACGCCGTAATCAAAGTCGAGTGAGCCTACAGGGGTTACCAGTTTCGCACTAAGTCCCACGGCCGTTCGGACGTCTAGAGGCGTGAAATGATTGACATATATACCCGCTGCATCGAAGAAAACACCAAGAGCTACAAGATCAGAAAAATAGTACCTGGGCTCAAATTTATAATTAATGAAGGTCACAGTGTCTTGAATTCTCAGTTCTCCGATATCTAAACCTATAGGTAATCTGTTTATCTCATCGTCGCCAAAACCTCGTACATTATCAATACCATCCAATCTAAATACTTTAATCGAGGGTATATAGCCTTTTGTCAGCGGATTGCCGTCACTGCCACGAACTAGCGCACCACTTGAATCTCGTTGAAGCTCATCTGCAAAGTTTTTCTGTATTCCTGAACTAATTGAGAGAGCAAAAACAAAGTTGCCATCAGGATAATAGAATCGATTCCTCGAAGTTAGCTTGTTGAAATTAATCTCTAAGTTTTCGCGCGATTGTGAGGCGAAATAGGGATTTGCAAACTCCCAAGACAA
>PBCC01000059.1 GCA_002716825.1 Halobacteriovorax sp.
AAGAGCATTCCAGCGGCGGCGATACCGGCCAACATAATGGCCGCGGCCATGCGACCTAGAACTGAAGAAAAGAAGTCTTCAATCGCCTCTACATCGTGAGTGACTCTGGTCATAATACGACCCTGAGGTTGGCGATCGTAATAACTCACTGGAAGTAATTGCAGTTGATCGAAGAGACTTTGTCTAATGAGTAAGATCGTCCTAGAAGCACAGTCTGCCAAAATAGTTCTGCCCCACCAACTAAAGCCAACACTTAGTGCTTCCATGGCAAAGATCCATGCCGCCCAATAAACCGCTTCATCCCAGTTTTTAGCCAGAAGTCCGTCTTCGACGAGAAAGCCCATCCAGCGAGCAGAGATAATAGCAACAAGTGAGGATAAGAAGACTAAGCTAAAAGCAAAAATATAGCGTGCACGCTCTGGCTTAGAGTAGCCAAGCAAAAACATAAGTGACTTTAAATCACTGACACCTGCTTTTTTAAGCGATTTTTCATCCTGTTCATCAGCTTTTAAATAACTCATACAGACTCTCCTTCAAGACGGATAATCCGATTGCAGTATTTCAAAGTTGATTCACGGTGGGCTACCCAAACAGCCGTAAGGTCATGCAGTTCTCTATTAAGCCTTGAGAGAATTTTTTCTTCAGTAACAGTATCCACGGCCGACAAGCAATCATCCATGAATAAGACTTTAGGTCGTCTGGCCAATGCTCTAGCGAGCGTCAGACGCTGTTTTTGTCCACCCGACAAATTGATGCCCCACTCCCCTAGAGGAGTCTCGAGTTGTTTGGGGAAATTTCGAATATCCTCATCAAGTCCAGAAACCCAAAGCACATGCCAGATTTGTTCATCAGAGAGTTCCATATCCATGCGAACATTCGCGGCAATCGTTTCGGCAAAAAGAAATGGTTTTTGCGGGACAACTGAAATATGAGAGCGAAGTGCATCGTGGGAGAAAAAAGAGAAATCTTTTTTATAGAACTTAACATCGCCACTTTGAAGGCGTCTTTCCAAACCACTCATAATTGAAACAAGTGTGCTCTTACCGGTGCCAATAGCGCCAACGATTCCAATTTTCTCGCCTTTTTTAATATCGATATTAAAGTCTTTTAAGATTGTATGGGGCGAACTTGGGTAGCGAAAGTTTACATCTTTAAGAGAGATGACCAAGTCACTATCGGCGCTGACATTCTCCCCTTTTTCAAACAGATAATCTTCCCTTGGATGTAAAAAAACGGTCATCAAACGCTGAAGACTTGCAATGCCTTTTCTCCACTCTGAAATAATAAAGCCCAGTTCAAATAATGGATCTTGAATTAAAAATATGAGGGCCTGCATGGCCAAAAAATCGCCAAGAGTGAGCCTTCCATCAAAAACAAATTTAAGTCCCAACGTAAAAAGAACCGCATAAGACACAAGTGAAGCAAAACCAAAAGCGGGAATAAAAAGAAGTGAAGTTTTAACCGCACTTAATCTAAGATCTCTATATGTTCTTGCCGAGTTTTCAAGTTTTGACTTCCAAAACCCTCCAGTTTGCGTCATACGCTGTAACCTGATGGTGGAGATGACTTGCGAGGAGAGGTCATTGAACTTGGACAAAAAGTCCTGAGCCTGAATATATCGAGTGATTTCACGCTCGGACAGCCAACGAATTGCCGGTGGTAAGAACAATAAAGTTCCAAGAGAAATAAAGGTCAGTGTGGCATCGATTTCAATCATGGCCCAAATGGTAAAGATGCCTAAAAACAAAACATCCGTTATCGCCACCATGGTAAAGCCGAAAATGAAACGTGCTGACGATACATCGCTAGTGGATGCATTCATCATAGGACCCTTGGTGAAAACGGTCTGAAGATCGTGTTCACCAAAGTGTCTGGCATGAGACCAAATTTTTCTTTTAAGCTCGGCCGAGGCAAAATGAGTTTGCCGAGCAAAAGTCATACGCCAGCCCCAGCGACCAATGAACACTAAAATTCTAATCGCGACCAAAAGAATGATCAGACGATAAAGAGTCGACTCGGCTGAGCTACCAACAAGCCAACCAGGAAGCTCGTCTTTTGTAAAAAAATCTAGGGTCCAACCAAGACTTCTAGAACTCAAAACCTGCATAAAGTTGGTCATGAGAACTGAGGCAAGACCGAGCAAATACATGCCCCAGCGCTTGCCAACAAAGACGCGCCAAAACTCATAAGCGGCGCTGCGCTTTTCAGGTGTTGGCTCGAAATACCACTCGGGGTTTTCGTCTTCTAAATGGGATGCTTTTTCACCGTCTGCCATCGTTGCACATGATAGCTGGCCATGCACTTACTGGCTATGAGATCTGCGGACTCATCCAGTCATTTAACTCAACTAAATAGTCTTTAATCATAGGTAGCTCAAGTGCAACTTTCGAGATGACTCCAGCGATCCCAGCTTTGGTGTATTCTTGATCTTTAAAAGCCTGAGCGAGGGATTCAATCATTTCAGGATGCAAGGAATCTGAGAAGATAGTCGCCGCAGTAATCACACCCTTATGCACGTCCAAATGAATGTCCATACCACCCCAATCAAATCGCGCACTCATATGGTGATTGAATTTAGGGGTTTCGCCGTAGCGCCACTTCCAATCTTTTAAGTTTTCGTAGTAATCGTTAAGCGGCTTAATGGTTTTTAACCACGCATCATCAAGGTGTTCAATCTCACATTCCTGGCCGTACTCTTTGAAAAACTCTTGAACAATATTTTGGCAAAGAGCATCGTGTGTAACACTTGCATTAAAGTCTGTAAGATTGGCCACTCGGGCGCGAACAGACTTAATCCCTTTGCTGACTAATTTTTTTTCGTCGGGCTGTAAGTAGTTGGCAAGTTTTCCAAGGTTCGCGTTGATAAGAAGCGTGCCGTGGTGAAAGCTTCGATCTTTCGTTTCTTTAAAAGCGCTGCCTGAAATTTTTCTAGGTCCATCCGCTGAATCGACAAGGATGTCATTTCTTCCACTGGCGTAAGCTTTAATATCAAAATTTGCGATGGCATTAGTAATGATCTTATTATTTCTGCTTTTATCGTAATGGGCCTTACCATTTAAAAAAGTGAAATTCGTATTTCCTAGATCGTGAAAAACAGCGCCGCCACCACTTTGTCTTCTGGTGAGAAGCACATTGTCGGCTTCCATTTTATTGGTATTGCATTCAATCCAAGGGTTTTGAAAACGTCCAATCACAACGGTTTCTTGATTTCGCCATAAATATAAGACCGCGGTATCAGGGTCCATGTCGCGAAAGATCCAATCTTCCGTAGCTAAATTAAACCAAGGGTTGTGAGTGTCAGAAAAAAGTACGCGGATTTTTTTTGTCATAATAGGGCGAGGATACCCTCGCCGATCTTATTGGTCTACCGTGGTTTTCAATTTTAGAAGACCGGCTTTTGCCGTTAATAAGAATGAGGGCGCAGCAGCTCCTTCAATTGTCTTAACTCCTGGGATACAGACCCCGTCTTTAAACTTAAAATCAATGGTTTTCAGTATAGTCGATGTGTGAACACGCACAAATGCGTCATCAAAGTCGATAAATAAAGGTTTAATCAGGTCATCTTTTTCGCGGCGCAAATGCAGGTCGATGGCGTCGACAAGACTTGGATGAATGAGATTCATATCGTCTTCAACCAGGCCAATGAAGCCTAAAATTTTGAAACGATCCTTAACAAGCTCTTTTACTTGTGCGTGATCTTTGCTCGATTCTGCATCTGCAAAAGAAACGCGCGAGCCATGCTTAAGTCGTACAAACTCGATTTCTTTAAGAGCAGAGCCTGGCTCTCCAGGAGCATTCATCATGACGGTGACACCAGTCTCTTCATTCATGGCAAATATTTTTACCGAGAGCTGACCTTTATGCCTGGCAAATTGCAGTTTTCGAATCTGATCAACCACACTCCAAACTTCCGGATCAAAAGGTTCACCTAGTAGGTTTTCAAATGATGAGATAAGCGCTTTCATATCGCGCTGGACGAATTCATACTCTCCGATTTGGGCCATATAGCGAAGAACATACATCACCATACTAAGCCCATCGCCAATGGCGTATTCATCGCTGATATTGCGAGAGAGCATAAAAAGGACGCGGGCCACTTCCTCTTGGTTTTCAAGTGTTAATGTGCCGTTAAGGACAACACTTTGATCATCCTCGGGTGTCACCTGGGCCGGCATTCGCTTTAAATTCATCTCCAGTTCAGATCCATTAGGAATCGTCATCGAAAACAAAGTCAATAATGCAAAAACGGGCAATAGATAACGCATGAGTCCCCCCGGCCAAAAGCCTTAGATAAAACCCGACGGCCGTCAAAATATTAGACGGCCATAAACCTAGCTATAGTGCCTACTGACGCTCTCGCTAAGTTTTAAAGATTCTTAAGGGTATATAAAGCAAGCTCTATGCCAACTACTCGAGGGTGTACTCAGCATCAATGCCGTCGACTTGCTCAATCAAAGCATCATCATCAAACTGTGGATTGTCTTCAATCTCCAGTTCGCGATCAACGCGGTATGTGTTCTCAACCGCGCTACCATCGCGCTTTGATCTTGTTCGGGCATTTCTTTTGCGGCTAGGACTTGCCATTGACCCGTCCTCTGCGTCTCTGTAGCGCTGTTCATCAGAAATTTCTGTTTGCTCAGGCTTTGGCTTTTTCTCCCAATCAAAAAAGTCCTGCTTAGCTTCTTCGACTTCCTCAGGCGTTAAGAACTTGGCCATACGCAGTTTTTCTAAAATACTGTTGATGGTTTCTTTGGCAAAAGGTCAAAGTTCTTTATCTTTAAACGACTGAGCATAGCGAGTTGGGCTTGGTAAAAGCATGGCAAGAAAGGCCGCTTCTTTAGCGCTAAGTTCAGCTGCCGTTTTTCCAAAATAATGTCTTGCCGCCGCATCTATGCCATAGATACCAGGTCCAAACTCTACAATATTCAAATAAACTTCGAGAATTTTGTCTTTGGATAGCTTTCTATCCATGGTGTGAGCAATGACAGCTTCGCGTGCTTTTCTGACAAAACTATATTCAGGCGATAAAAATAAATTCTTGGCCAATTGTTGGGTAATGGTACTGGCACCACGAGGTTTTTTACCGTCTTTGATTGAGTCTTCAATCGACTTTTGAACTTGTGCCCAATCAACTCCTTCATGCTCATAAAAGGCCCAGTCTTCACTGATCACAATAGCCTGCTGTGCAATTTTTGAAATCTTTTTTATCCCAACCCAGTTTTTGGGTTTTGCTTTAACCTGAGAATATTGGGCCTTGCCATCAACAACGACAACTTGAACGTAGCCATCTTTTAATTCATCTATTTTTCCATGAGGTATGGCGAAGAAATAAAACAAGACGAGTGCGACGATAATCGCATCAAGAATGAGAGAAAAGAGTAGAATTTTCTTTTTTTTAGGACTCACAATACCTCCGGGGCAGACCTCATTTTAAGAGGTTGCCCGAAGTGTCGCAAGTATTAATCTGTAACGACAATATCGTTACACTTATAACGCTCTAGGAGCTCCTGAATCTTTGTCGCCTTGCTGCGATCTTCGATGACCTCTACCATGGCGCGTCCTAGTCGATCACCGCGCTCAAGTAATTTCATCGCATCCGAGTTTACTGGACGACCGGCAAGAAACTCTTGGGCCCACAGGCTTGAGACAAAGTGCTCACGAATTCGCTCAAAACGAGAGCGGAAACCATGGATCCCGGCTCGATCACCAGTCCAACTTAAAAACAGACGCGGCGTTGAGGTATGGAAAAGCTCTTTATTAGTGACAACGAAGTCATGTCCTTGTTGTGCCAAGCTTTGTGCTAACTTCCAATCACGTCTGGCCGGAAGCGCATTTTGACATGATTGAAGACGCTCAAGCTCACTCAAATCTGAAGCTGTTTGAATATCACCTTCGACTAAATGATTATCACTGAAGCGATCGAACTCTCTTCTGAAGTTCTTAAGTGATTTAATAGAACCACCGGCCGTGAATTTAAGAAATTCATCGCCCCACTTGCCGTAAATCTGCTCAACAATCTTATCGTAGTCGGAAAGAATCGAGACGATATTCTCAGTACCATCATCGCGTCCGGTGAAGTCTCGTGTACTCGTCATACGCTTTAACTTGTCAGCAACGATGGTGCTTTTCTTTTGATTCTCATTAACTGCGGCTAAAGCCGTCGTCATATTTTTTTCTACCGCTGCGATATAGTCTTTAACTGTCGCGCCATCGATCTCAAGCGCTAGCCATGCTTCAAGTTTAGCTGCTCTCACTTTATCGGCTTGGGCCAAAAGACGCTCTAAGTGAAAAAGTAGAATCGAACGCACACCATCGCGGTATTCACCAACTGGCATAGCGTATAGAGTGGCAAATTCAGCACTCGTGCTATCGTATTTATTCAGCTCTGCTAGGGCCATATTATCTAGGAATGCTACATCTGACAGACCACGGTTTATAAAGTCTTGTAGCCCAACTGTGAGAGCTTCTCTTAGTTTAACCATCTCTAAAAGAACCTGAAGTTTTCTCGTATTGGCCGGAGTTGAACCTTCATCAGCAAGGTCGGCTTTTAGCACTGCAATTGCTTGAGTCAAGACTTTCTTAAGCTCAGGTGTGTTACCAAGAGTTGTAGCGAGAAATGCCTCTTTAGCCTTTTCGACCGCCTCACGGAAATTCTTTTGTTGTTGTTCGATACCTTTGGCAATGGCATCGAGTTGGGCTTTGACTGGAGCTAAATCCCCTGCATCGTTGTAGTGAGTTTGGGTTACCACATCCATAAAGCCAGAGTTTTCAATGTCACTTCTAATATCGTAGAAAGCACAGTTGAGTTTTATAAAGCTTTGACGATCGGCCGCTTGCTCGAAATTAAATCTCTTATCAAACAGCGAGTGAATGAGATTGAGGATTGATGACATTGCGATGCCACCGGCCGAAAGTACGAGACCATTAGAGTTTGGAACAAGAAGCCCTAGTTGAGAAAATCTCAAAATAACATCGGCCGAATTTTGTAAGAAGCTTTTATCTTGGAAGTTACATTTACCACGAAGAAAAATATCGTTGATATTTTGAACCACGTCACCAATTTGTTGGCCATTAATTGTTGTCGGTGTAGCAGCTGGCGCTTCGACTCCAACGTTTTCAAGCTCTGCCTGAATAGCACTCGCACCATTAAAGAGTTCATCAAGTCTGGTTGGATCTTCTTCGCCGCAACTATCGCGAAATAACGCTTTAATATTGGCAATCTTTTCGACGATGTCTGAATACTGTTTTGAAATCATAGGGCAAGACTCAGGTCTCGCCGGCTTTCTTAGATTTCTTGCAAAAATCTCATTTAAGATTTGAGTATCACTGGTTGGCAGTTGTGGAATCGCTACAGAAGCCCTGGCCGTGCGAAGCTGATCGAGTGGATCAGAAGCAAAACAATTCAGACTCAAACAGAGCACTGAAACTGACAGTACAGAGCGGACAAACATACACTTCTCCCAAGATGACTTAAAGATGACGCATTACAACGCATTGCGCGATTTTTATCAATCATTGCTGAAGAAATGACCACAATATAAGTACTTGAAATATTATAGGTCTGCTTCTCTTACTGAGCAGTTAACCTTAAGTGCGGCCTGAGTGAATTTATTCATAGGCTTAACTCTGATTTGCAAAATGCCCCAAGGAAACTCCACATTAAAAGAAGCCAAGCCGTCTGTGACCGGATGAAAGACGGCCTGCTCTAATTGCTCTAAGCGCTCGCCTTCTTTAACCATCGAAATATGATCGAGTTCATAGCGCTTAGATTTAATCTCTTTATGCGAACAAGTAACTTGAATCATGCCTTTAACTTTTAAGCCTAAGATCGCTGCTAAGGAGCGATTAAACTCTGGTCTAGCGAGTTCAAAAGCTTGGCCTAGGCTATGACTTAAGAGCGTAACAATTTTACTGTAATGCTGCTGTAGTAAAGCTTGGTCGTCTTGATTAAGCTCACCCGGTAAAAGTGGAAGTCCGGCATCTTTCCAAGCGGTCGCGAAATTTGAACTCGAATCTAATCCATGGCGCTCGTGTAATGTTTGAGCCAGTTCGCTAAAACTTTGATCAAGCACTACATTCACTTGCTCTTGTGCCAAATCAATATTGGGGACCTCACTAAAGTACTTACTTAGAAAGCTTCGAATCCCGGCAGACTTGGTGTTAACATAAGCACCTTTTTTACAAAGCTTAAGACTAAGAGGGATAGGCTGATCATCTTTCGTCACAAGTAAAAGGTCGGCCTCGCCAAAACTCTCATCATGGGACCCACCGGCGAGTTTTCCAATAACCAAAACTTTGGAAAATTTTTGATCTAGATTTTTAAGAATATACTCACTCGTCGATTGAGCTAACCGAGGAAGTTGCTCGGCTAATTGACTATCATTTTGCCACAACCAATCTTCGTAACCGCGCAAACGAACGGCCAGATCCGAACTCATTGTGCGTAAAAACTCAGCTTCTTTTGAAATAGAACGAGATAGTTCAGCACCCACCAAGTATTCAAAGAGATTTCCTTTAAATTCGTTGATTAGGGCTTCATTCTGGGACGCTGTATCAAAAACACGATAATCGCGCACGCTGCCTCTTAAGTACTCTTTGGCGGTTTTCATCCCGCAATGCTTAGACTAGACTTATTAAAACCTAGCACCCACGGGCGATATGAACAAGTTCCCCTCGGTTTTCGAAAGTATCGACGACCTGACGATAGAACAGATTCGATCTCTTATGACTGTCAGCGCACAGAACAAACTGCGTTTCCAAGATCGTCAATTTGCACCTTATGAATCCTATAGAAAATATGTCATCGCCACCTCTTTTTTAGAGCACTCCACTCGTACAAAGCATTCCTTTGGACTCGCGATCCAAAAATTAGGCTGTATGTATGTCGACTTTAACGCCGAAAAAAGTTCACTACAAAAAGGTGAGAATATTGAAGAAACTCTTCTGACGCTTTGGCATCAAGGCGTAGATATTTGCGTGCTTCGCACATCAGTTTCAAACCAATTTAAAGAATTTAAAAGTAAGCCGCCAATAAAACTCATCAATGGCGGTGATGGCATTAATGAACATCCCACTCAAGCCCTACTCGATCTCTTCACACTTATCGACAGCGGATACGAGCTTGAAGGAAAAACCATCACAATTGTGGGGGATTCACTTCACTCTCGTGTGACTCACTCTTTAATCAAATTATTACCTCAGTATGGGGCAAAAATTATTTTATGTGGCCCTAGTTCCTATCTCTTTAGAGAAGACTCAAGTCTCGAACTCTCTACTGACCTGGAAGAAGCTTTGTCACGAACAGATATCTTGTACATGCTTAGAATTCAAAAAGAGCGCCATAACTCGCCCGAGTATGCCGAGATCTATGAGAGTTATCATCAAAACTTTGGCATAACACTTGAGCGCTTAAAAAACTTAAACAAAAAAATTCCAGTACTCCCCCCTGGCCCCGCCAATATAGGGGTAGAGATTGCTGCGGATGTTTTAAAATCAGAATTATTTTTGGGTTACCAACAAGTTGTTAATTCAGTTTATGCTCGCATGGCCATCGTCATGGCGATGCTAGAAAATGGTGATAAAAATATTGGACACAAACCTGTTTCGCTATAATCACTTCCCGCTTACAACTTTTGGGCACAAAACCCTCTTCATTTTTAATTTTTACGGAGATCGCCATGACACACACATCGCGTGAAGTTCAATTTGCCAAGAAACTAAAGACGACGCAGGCTTGGCTTCACTTTGAAGATGGCACAAGCTTTAAGGGTTGGTGTAATTTTACCAGTGATCAACTACAAAGTGGCGTCTGGGGAGAGGCTGCGTTTACCACGGCCATGACAGGTTACGAAGAAACCATCACAGACCCAAGCTATCTCGGCCAACATATTATTTTTTCCAGTGCCCACGTGGGCAATTATGAGAGCAATCAGCTCGTCAGACAAAGTGCCGGCGTCTACGCAACGGCCATCATCGGTCGTCAATTTTCGGCCAATGATTTTTTAGAAGCCATAACAGTTCCCATTTTGAGCGATGTAGATAACCGTGCTTTGGTAAAATATCTCACCGATCACCCTGAACATAAGAGCGTCATCACGGCGAGTTCAAAAGCCCCAAGCGCCTCAGAGTTTAAAAATGCCAAACTTATATGTGACGAGCTTGAAAGAGTCAGTGTCAAAGAAGCAAAAACCATTATTGCGGGAGACAATCCCATTGTTTTGATTGACTACGGTTGCAAGAAAGCTATCGTCGACAATTTGATTAAACTTGGTCACCCACTCAAAGTTGTTCCCTATAATACTTCGAGTGAGACCATCCTATCTCTAAGCCCACGCCTTGTATTTCTCTCCAATGGCCCAGGCGATCCTGAAAAGCATAGAGATCAAATTAAAGTTGTCAGCGAAGTTTTAAACTCTAAGGTCCCTGTACGTGGCATTTGTCTTGGTCATCAGCTTATCGGTCTGGCACTAAAAGCCAAAACCATCAAACTGCCCTTTGGTCAGCGCGGGATCAATCACCCTTGTCTCGATCACCAAAGCGGAAAAATACTCATCACTTCTCAAAACCATGGCTATGCCATTGAAGATGAAAGCTTTGATCAAGTCATTAAAGAAAGAGGTTTAGATAAAGATTGGGCTATCACTTTCAGCTCTCTCTTTGATCAGTCCATCGAAGGAATAGCCAGTACTGATCACACTGTTAAGTCTGTGCAGTTTCACCCAGAGGCTAACCCTGGTCCAAGTGACGCGCTCATCTTTTTTGAAGAGATCGCTAGTTTTCTAGACGGGCAACTCTTTAAAGAAATCGACAAATCATCACTATGCCCTAGAGTAAAACTTTCAAAGACTCCTAAGAAAGAGATTCCCTACAAGAAGATTCTTTTAATTGGCTCAGGTCAAATTAAAATTGGTCAAGCCAGTGAGTTTGATTACTCCGGCACCCAAGCCTGTAAGTCGCTTCGTGAAATTGGCATCGACGTCGTATTACTAAATTCTAACCCCGCTACGATCATGACTGATCCCGATATGGCGTTTGCCACCTATATTGAGCCCATTACAAAAGAGACGATTAAGAAAATTATAAAGAAAGAAAATGTTGATGCCGTCTTATCAACCATGGGTGGCCAAACGGCGCTTAATATTTGTATCGAGCTCGAAGAAGAGGAGTATCTTTCTAAGAATAACGTCGCTCTTTTAGGTGCTA
Source organism: Halobacteriovorax sp. (assembly GCA_002716825.1). Taxonomy (GTDB): domain Bacteria; phylum Bdellovibrionota; class Bacteriovoracia; order Bacteriovoracales; family Bacteriovoracaceae; genus UBA4207. The sequence continues at coordinate 11,203 of PBCC01000059.1, forward strand.
ATGTAGACACCATTAAAAAAACCGAAGATCGAAACCTATTTGCCGCAGAACTTGAAACCATGGGCTATCAAGGCGGCAAGCGCTTTAGTGCTAAAAATCCTAATGATGCCGAGCTTATGGCGCAAAGTCGTGTGGGCTATCCACTCATCATCAGACGAGACTTTGCTCTGGGTGGCAGTGGCGCGGCCCTCGTCTATAACGCCAAAGAATTACAAGAAGTTTTAAAAACTGACGTTAAATTTCCAGTCACCATGGAGAAGTCTCTGGTTGGCTTCAAGGAAGTTGAACTGGAGGTCATGGTTGATAGTGCTGGTAACGGCGTGATCATCTGTTCGATTGAAAACATCGATCCTTGTGGCGTTCATACCGGGGACTCAATCACAGTGGCTCCTGCCATGACCATTAGCGATCGTTGCATGCAAAAGATGCGTACCATGTCACTTAATATCGCCAAGAAAATGGGCGTTGTTGCCGGAGGTGCCAATGTTCAGTTTGCCATCAACCCAAGAGATGAAGACGATATCGTCGTCATTGAGATGAATCCGCGCGTCTCTAGAAGTTCGGCCTTAGCCTCTAAGGCGACCGGCTACCCTATTGCAAAGATCTCGGCGTTGTTAGCAGTAGGCTATACATTAAAAGAAATTTTAAATGACATTACCAAGGCTTCACCAGTTGCTTTTGAGCCAACACAGGATTATGTCGCCTTAAAGATTCCTATCTTTCCTTTTGATAAATTCCCAAGTGCCACAAAGCTCCTTGGTCCCCAGATGAGATCCGTTGGCGAAGTTTTGGCCATCGGCGGAAGTTTTAATGAAGCCTTCTTGAAAGCGTTAAGATCTCTAGAGTTAGGACTAGAGATTCCTCATCTTAACCGCTTGAAAACCACCCCGCTTATTACTAATGCCGATTATTTAAAGCACCGACTTAAGAAGCCACAAGAGCTTTCTCTACTAACTGCACTTGAAGCACAAAGACGGAATATTTCTGTTGATGATGTCTTTCAAAACTCCCGCATCTCCCATTGGTTCTTAGAACAAAATGAATTGATCATTAAAGCCGAAAAAGAGATTGCCGACTCCCCGGGTGTGCCTGAAGGAGAGGCACTTCTTGAGTGCAAAAAAATTGGTTTTTCTGATAAATTTATCGCGATTTTAAGCCGTGCCACGCAAGCTGAAGTTTTAAGAAAAAGACTCAGCAATCAAATCAAGCCGACTTTTAAAGCTGTTGATACCTGCTCCGGCGAGTTTCATGCACTAACGCCTTACTACTACTCTACATTTGGTCGCGCCTGTGAGTCCGAGCCCTTCAAAAACGATAAGCGCTATATTATTATGGGTAGTGGTCCCAATCGCATTGGCCAAGGGATTGAGTTTGACTATTCTTGTGTTAAAGCATGTCAGCAACTCCAGTCTAAAAAGCATCGTGCCATCATGGTTAATTCTAACCCTGAAACAGTTTCGACTGACTACGACAGTTCAGATCGACTTTATCTAGCGCCACTATACTCTGAGGATTTATTTGATATCTTCTCACACGAAAACCCAGATGGAATTGTCGCCTGTTTTTCAGGACAAACAGGCATTAAAGTGCGCGCCCATATGGAAAATGGTTTTCGCGGCGAGCTCAGACAATTTCCATTCATGGGATCAACTCTACCTACGATCGATTTAACAGAAGATCGAAAGCTCTTTAGTGAAATCTGCAGGGATACTGCTTTAACCATGACAAAGTCTAAAGAAGTCATCGGCTTTAAGAATATGGTCAACGCTATGGTTGAGATTGGGCTGCCGGTTATCATAAGACCTAGTTACGTCATTGGAGGAGAAAGTATGTATATCTTCCACACCTTGGACGATATCGAGTATCTCCCCGAGCCACTTCGAGATGGACTTAAAAACTCGAGTACAACCTTTCAAATTGAAACCTATATCGAGAACGCGCTCGAGTATGATGTTGATCTCGTTCGCGATCAGAAAGGCAATATTATTTTCACTGTGTGCGAGCATATTGAACACGCAGGAGTTCACTCGGGCGACTCTGGCATGATCTCCCCACCAGTCAAGCTCTCAACGGCCATGCAAAAAAAGATGAAAGACATTTCAATCCAGCTATCTGAAAAGTTAAATATCATTGGCCCAGTTAATTTTCAGTTTGCTGTCTCTGGTGATGATATCTACTGTATCGAGGCCAACCCGAGAGGTTCCAGAACACTTCCTTTCCTGTCTAAAGCGTTTCATCTTTCACTTCCTCAAGTCGCAACTGATGCCATGCTTGGAGAAGAGATTAGTAAGTACGAAGTTTCAGATTCAAAGTTCTATTCAGTCAAGCAGTCCACTTTCCCTTTTGATCGCTTTCTTAAAGACGATATGGTGCTTGGTCCCAAGATGCGATCAACCGGTGAGACTATGGGCGTAGACAGAGAACTTGAACCTGCTCTGCTTAAAAGTTATCTAGGCAACTATCCGTGGCTTCAAAGACCCGGGAAAATTCTTATTTCACTGGCTGACCCTAACAAGCATGTCGTTTTACCTTTTCTTGAGAGTCTCTCAAAACTTGGCTATTCATTTTGTGCTACGGCTGGCACAAAGCGAATCATTAGTGAAAAAGGCATTGAATGTGAAGAAGTTCAAAAACTGGGCGAAACGGGTTACACCATTCTCGATGCTTTAAAAAATGACGGCATCGTTTTGGTACTCAATACCCCAACCAATCGAGGCGACTCGAAACTTGATGGTGAAAATATAAGAAACACGGCCATTTCCCATGGAGCTCCATGTTTCACCAGGTCCGAAAATATCGAGATGGTGCTTAAGGCGATTATTGGAGTTAATTCTAAGTCTACCGGGCTGGTTCCAATGTCACTACAAGAGCTGCACCAATGAAAGCTGCTCAAAAAGTTTTTGTTGCCCTCGATAATATGGAAAGAGATGAAGTTTTAGCTTTTTTGCCTAAACTTTCGACTAAGGTTGGCGGCATAAAGATTGGGCTCGAAATGTACTTGCGTTTTGGTCGCGATTTTTTACTAGAGGCTAAAAGATTTTTTGATGGTGAAATTTTTCTCGATCTTAAATTGCACGACATTCCAAATACTGTGGCCAAAGCCATTCATGGTCTATCCGGCCTTCCGATCTCTTTTTTAAATATTCACGCCAGTGGCGGTAGCGCCATGATGCAAGCGGCCCTTGAAGCTCAACAAGAAGCACTCCCGCGCACCACCTTGCTGGCTGTGACGGTTTTGACTTCGCTTGATGATAGTGAAACGCAGTCAATTTATCACACTGGAAGAAGTGACAGTTTTAAGCGGCTCTTGTTAGAGATTGAAAAAGTTAGTGGCCTAGGAGTTGTCTGTTCAGCGGCAGAACTTGAACTCATACCGAACAGGGCAATTGTAACCATGGTCCCTGGAATTCGCTTTGAGCACGAAATTAGCTCTGGAAAAATTCAAGATCAAAAGAGTGTCTTTACTCCTGAGCAAGCGCTAGAAAAGGGAGCAAGTTTTCTCGTGATGGGAAGAAGTATCACTAGGGCGCCTGATTTAGAGCGGGCACTTAGTTTGTTGGCATAAAAAAAGGCCAGCTAAAAGCTGGCCTTCCTTTTTCATTCGTCTAGAAATAATTATTTCAATTTAAAGAAGAATGTATCTTTTCTTAGGAATGTGCTGAATGTGATGTCATAAGCAGCATTGTCAGAAGTCGCTGTGTAGTTGAAACGGCTTGAATCAATTCCACGCTGAGCGAAGTTAACAGTAAATGTTTCGCGCTCACCTGCAGTAAGGTTAGCTGCTTTTTTGAAGTTAAGCTTAAGTACGCGAGCATCGTCGAATAGACGGTATTCGTTACGAACACATTCTTCGTATGTGCGGTAGTAACCACCAGTGTAGATACGACGACAATACTGACGCCCATAACGATCAGTATTACAAACAACGCGGTAGTAACCTGGCTCATAAACTGTGCGGGTTCTGTACTCAGTACAAACATAGTCACCTTGCTTAAAGTTGAAAACGAGTTCAACAAGATCAGGTGTTTCGCTAGTGCGAACAACTTCAAGAGTTGCTTGAGCTGCTTGGCCACGAGCTTGATCAAGCTTACCAACGATTACTTTTTTAGAGTTAAGTTCGATTGTGCGTTCTGCAGCAAAACCTGATGTACTTAGAATCAAAGCTGATACTAATACGAATAAAGCCTTCATAGAGTCTCCTTGTGAGTGTGACAAAAGTCTTTTAATCAACAAATGAATAAAATTAACTTATCTTGCCCAATACGCTTCTTCAAGGGAGTCTTCACGCTCAGGTAGACCACGACTTAGACGAGGCGAGTTCTGACGCAACACCTCAAAACTAACTCGATTAGCGTATTTCGCAACCTGGTGAAAGGACGAATAAGTTAAAAAGACCGCTGCGTGTTTAGGTGATTTTGGAATCAAACGACGGTGGTATTGATTGGCCGCCATATCATGCAGCAACGCGGCAAGAGCAGCATCCCCGGCGCCGTTGGTTGAGATCACTTTGCCCGGACCACCCATATAAGGGTTAATATGGCTGTAGATCTTTACTGGCTCTTTGCAACTGGAGAGCTTCATCGCTCTAGAGTATTCAAACTTATTGTACTCGCCGATGCTCTTACTATGGATCATGTCTTTTGTTTCACGCAGGTACTCTTTATCCGAATAGCCCGCAAGATAAAGTCCTCTTGGTCCCACTGTAAGAAGTGCAAGATCGACTAAGTCTAATAGTTTTTCACAGTTAAGCAGTGGGTCCTCTTCACCAGTTAAGGCGCTAGCCTCAACTTCATTCATGGCAGCGACTGTAACGTAATCACGAAGAAAGCCGCGCAAGAAATCTTGCCTCTCACGTACAATCCCACTCGTGCCTAAAGATAGAATGACCGGAACACCGGCCGCTTTGGCGACTTTAACTGCTTCAATCGTGGCTTTGAACATAGGTGCGTTTTCATCGCGAAGTAGATAGGTCGAAATCATTAGGGCAGCAGACTTTTCAATCACTTCACTTGGAATTGAATCTGCTGTGAGCTCATTCATAATTCCTTTGGCGATAGCAAAGGTTCTTTCTCGATCTGGCGTGATCATACAAAGCGCTCGGGCCATTGGTCCACTGACAGGCTTTAAGTAAGAAAAGTCGACATGAGAATTTGTAGTACAGATGTATTTGAAGGCATCATCACCAACACTCAAATTGGTTGGAATTGTCCCTAAAGCAACAGAGCGATCATCACTTAAAACCGAGTAATTATGCAGAGTATTTCCAATTGATCCACCAGCATAAACACCAAGAATTTTATTTTCTTCTTTTAGTTTTTTAGTAAGCGCTTCCATTTTGGTATCGGGCAAAACAATGGACTCGCCCTTTTTAAGCTCTGCCTGCTCTAAAATAGAGTCGTCGACTTCCGCCTCTACATCCACGATAAGTTGATCAATACCGACGATATAGATCTCATCGAGGCCGTCTAGATCCCAATCGAGTGGAATCCTGGATTCACTCGAAACTGGGAAATAATGCTTGGTTTTCCTGCGACCTGGAAATTTCATACCCAACCTACTTAAAATTTGCCTCAACATGGCATAAACGACCTAAATGCGACAAGGGGGTGTAAAAAATTCGGCCTATCGTTATAATAGAAGGATGAAGATTCTAGTCCTAATTTTCGCTCTTTTGAGTACTTCAAACATCTGGAGTGCCGAAATCGCCTATGTTGTCGCCGACAAAGCGGTGATTTACACCGATATGGACCTCAGTATCGCTATTGGCTATGTCCGTAAGGGTAAGAAAATCAAAGTCGGCAGTGTTTCGAGAAAGCATGGGACCGTTCTCTCAACAGTAGCATCAGGACGAATTGTTTATATAAAGAACGCCGATGTTAGACTGGAAAAAGAGCTTCTCAAGGAAGATGGAGCTTACGTCGCACCAAAAGTGAGTGATCACGAAGTCTTTATCGAACAACAAAAATTTGAAGATGATTTCAGTGAAAATAATCATGTGATCTTGCATGTCGGCAATATGGCAACTGGCTCCAAATGGAAGGAGCTTGAAGAAACCGAAGAGTCTACTACTCTATCGCAAATAGGTGTCTCGATAGAGCATCGTCCTGATCTACGAAGTTATTCTTGGGCCATCGGCCTCAACTACCTATCGAGTGAACTTGAGAACTACGCTTTTAAAAGTATTTTGATTGAAGCCAAGCTTCAATATTCATTACTCAAGACCAACTTCGTTTCCCTTGACGCTGTGGCCGGTATCGCGGGCACTGGTGATGCAAGACTACAAAATTCAATCAATGGTACTGAGTCGCGCGGAACATTATTTGGTTGGATTGCTGGAGGTCAGCTGAAGTTCTTTCCATTTTCACAGTTTGGTCTCATTGGCGGCGTTGAGCTTAGAAACTATAGTGTGGGCAGTTTAGGTGAGATTGAGTTGGCCAACGGAGATACAACCCAATTTGACTCATTTAGTGGGGCGAACCTGTGGGTAGGTCTTACTTATAAGCTTTAGTTAGTCGACTAGAATATTAGAATCTTCTTTCGCGCCAACTTCCTTGGCCTTCTTTAAAAAGAAATCGACTTGGTCTTCCTCATTTGAGAAATTTCCATCAGGTGCAACAACCTCTGTTTTCTCAGCGCGGTTAAACTCCCCTTTTAATTCTTCTGAAATCTTCCTCTCTAGTTTTCGTTGTTCCGTTTCACGTAGATTTTCTTTTGGAGATGAAAAACCTGTTCCAAATAGGTCGTAGCCGTATTGGTACAATGACTTTAAATGCACTTTATTTCTTTTCCCACGTTCCAAAAACTGAATCATCGTTCTTAAAAATTCTTCCTGTTTAGGAACATGGGTCCAACCTGCAAAAAGGTACGTCATCCCCTCTTGATCAACTTTCTTCTCATAACTAAGTTTATTAAATTCATTATAGATTTGAACTGTCTCATCAGGGTTACTCGCTTTCCATTCAAGTCCCTCAATGGCGCGAGTACGATACGATTGAGCGATCTTACTATAACGTCTTGTGCTTAACTGAAGTCGTTGCACGAGTCCCTCTCGTAAAAGATATAGAACTTCTACCTTCGTATTGTCATCAACCAGATCATCTGTTTGAACTGGCATCATCTCGACCACACCCATTGATTTACTTTCATCGTATGACAAACGGGTGACTTCGCTTGGAAATAAGAGCTGTCTCGTTTTTAAGATGAAAAGCTTATAAGCGATCTCATTATACGAGATCGACCAAAGCTTTTGAATCCAAGAGGTCAGACCAGTATCTTCCAAGGAAGGAAGTCTTAAATCTAAAGTAAAGAGGTCACGCCAAATAGTTTGAGTTGGGACGGCGAGAATATGATTTTTAACAATAGGTAAATTGAATAATAGGTTTTCTTCAAATGGATAAGTATAGGCGATGCTAGACAGAAACTTCAAAGAGATCTCAGCTTTAAGATTTTGATTTTGGAGGTCCCAACCAATAACTGGCTTTTGACTTTGATCTAAACTGATCTCTGGAACAAGTAGAAAGTAAGGATGTCTAACTGGTAGAGGTAAAATATAATTTCCCACATGAAAATTACGCCAACGAATTAGACTATCGGTCGTTGTAAAATCAGCCTGCTCTAGCTCTAAAGCTTTAGTACTAAGAAATGGTTCTGGAACTTTCTTGGTTTTTAAAAACCTTGAGTCGAGGCCACTATCAATCGCCACGTAATAAAAGTGGTAGGGCATAAAGGCCATCAATAAGGCACTAAGGCCTACAACAATAAGTAAGGCCAGGGGTATAATGATACGTCTCATGTAAATCATATCGGCTACTTACGGTAGATATTGAGAAAAGACTCAACTTAAACACTGTTTCTTACGATAAGTTGATTGAATTGAACGAATTTGGAGCCGTTTATGAAACTTGCGCCACTAACATTTTCCATCTTACTTCTGTCTTTAGTAGGCTGCGACTCTGCGAGAGATGCTAGAAAAACGCGCTTTGACTACTCTCCTTTTGGGACGAGTAACTCAACCACAGGTGGCAACCAAACTGGTGGAGACGGCACAATCGTACTCGATAATGGTGGTGGAACAGGAAGTGGTAGTGGAACAACTATTCCAACAGAAATAGATCACTGCTCATGGGCACCAGACGGACTAAATGGCTTTTCGTCTACCAGTACTCACCTAGGTTCATACACTGTATGCCAAAGTAAAAATGCTCAAACAGATCTTTATATTCAAATCAAGAACCCGGTAACGAATGTTCAGGTGTGTTTGATTCCGACTTCGAGTTCAGGTTCTTCATCAGTTTATATTGGTGAGCCAAGATGTCTAATGCTCAATGATAATAAGCGAGTTTATAAAGTTAATATGATTAAAAATCGTCCGAACTTTTCTCACCTGCCACTTAATGGCGTGATGATCATGAAGGATGAGCAGCATTTCTACCCTTATCCATTTAACCAAAATGCTCTTTCACCTGATGCTTATATATTCTGCTCTCAATACTTAGCGCAATATGGCTATGGCGGATATTGTGAGTCGTTCAAATCAGTCGGTGCTTACACCTATAAGCAATTCTAGTTTTTAAGACTTCCTGAAACAAGTTTACCACCGCGATAGAGATGATAAAGCTCTCCGTCGAGTGTGGGAAAAGCCATAAGTGGAATAATCTTTCTTGTTTCAGCTTCACCATCTGATTCTTTTTCGAACTCAACACAAATGATAAAATAGTAAAAGCTTATATTATTATGCTGGTAGGCTTTGATATAAGTGAAGAGTTGATCTCCATCATCATCTTCATCCGTGTAAATTTCATCTGGGTCTTCGAGTGTTGTTTTAAAGTATTTCTCGTAGAGATCAAATTGCTCAAACGGTATATCCGCTGCTGTTCGATCTTGTAAAAGTCTTGCTAGAAATGCTGACTTCTTGGCTTCGATCGCGCTTAATGCTTCTTGTTCCACTTCCAGATCGATGGCTCCCGCTGGCAGATCATCGCGCGAAATAAACTCGTCAGGATCAACAATTCGCTCACCGCTTCTAAATTGATTAATAAATTCTTCACTTCTTGTGGCGGAAGCTAGCAAGATGAAACTTGGTTGCCTCTCAAAAAGGTGACACATGATGACGGCGTAAAATGGTCTCTCAATGGCAAAGTTCTTGATGAAGACAAAAAGATCTTCTCCAATCTCATTTTGCCAGCGCCAAATTTCATCAGGACGACTCAAAGCTTTATCCATGACATTGGCATCACTAATCATGGTTTTGCAGTCTTCATTTGCAATATCAAGAAGAGAGCGAGTTTCTCTTTCTCTATTTTCATACCATGCAACAATGGGAGCGTAATATTGTTCGATGCATTTTTCTCCACAAAACCCGCGTGGAGAGCCTTCTTCAACGAACAAAAGCTCTTCGATATCGTGAAGAGCTTTTTTACAATGATTACAAAAATAAACTGTACGATTCAAAAATCCGCCAAGTGCTTAAAGGGCCAGGCTAAGTCCTGCAAAAAGTGAACTACCATAGCTCCCAGGAAGATTCCAAAGTCTTGCGGCCAAGAGATCTTCGTCTTTAAGTCGCTTTGATCTAAAAACGGCACCCATATCAAGTGAGATTGTCGGTGATAGGGCCAATTGCATTGATGGAGCTATCGTACCAAAAGAAATTTTATCCGTTAGTGCAAAGTCGCCTTCGCCTGAACCAACGCTAACTGTTGCACCCTCGATGGCAAAGCGAATATCAGGTGAAACCATCCATCCAAGTGAGGCTGACAATCGTTGAATATTACCAATACTTAGCTCAGTTGCATTTTTTGGACTTCCGGTCATCCACAAGCGGTAACCAAGACCAAAAACTAAGGGACCAAAGCGCTTCGCCGTTTCAACGCCAACGATTTTGTCGGTGCGAGACGTAGCAAAATCCGAGTCTTTTTGAGCGATGTTCGCACCTGCGACAAAGTCCATTGAAGCACGCTCACCTGCCCCACCAAACTCAATCCAATTAATTCCAATAATGGCCTGGGGATTTCCATTTTGCGATGAGCCCTGACCAAGACTTGAACTTGAATCGAATGAGCCCAAGGCCCAAGAAGCATCTAACCAAATATTATAGGAAGTCTCAAAGTGAGCATCAAAACGTGTAACGTTGATTTTACCCGACTTTGTACCAACTTCTGCATCAAGCACACCATACTTAGCCGAAAGCTCAAACATACCTGATGGGGCCGAATTTCTTCTCACCATCGAGGCTTGGCCACTTGATGTCGCCGCTGGCGCTATACGCTTAATCTTAGTCGGCGCAGGAGCAGGAGCTTCAACTGATTCTGTATAATCAACTAAAGCGAAGGAATACTTTGAGATGAGAAATAAAGCAAAAAATAAGAGCAGGTTCTTCTTCATGACAAATCCTATGTCAAAGCCTGGGTTTTCATAACCCGTTAGCTCTATTTAACCATAAACCGGTCAAAAGAATCAAATGCAGTAAAGACCGAGCAAAACTCTCCGCCTAGGTATTACTTGACTGGAAAGGCTTGCCCTCTGCAGTTTCATGGGCAAAACAAGCTAACATAGTAAGACGTAGTCTAGGATGGGCTACTGGATCCGGAGAATTCTACTTGGAAATATTTAAACGCTCACCCGATCACACCATAAAATCACTTATAGAATGGGGCACACAAGGCCATTATCCACTTTTTGATCGCGATTGGCTGGAAGCACTTAATACAGTTCCAGGCAAGCGCCTACGGGCCCTATCTACAAATCAAAAGAGCAAAGTTAAAACGATCTTAAAACGTCTGTCGGGACAAACCAGTTTTGAGCGCAAGCGCACCGTTTTGTTCTCACTGTCACACGAAGACCGCTCAGCATTTATTCGAGCTTTTATGAGCGCTGTTGAGCATAAGATTTTGGATACATCACCGGAGCTTCATTAATGAGAATTCTAGGACTTCTTATTTTGATGGCAATCGCGACTCAGGTTCAGGCGGAGTATCGTGTCTACCAATACCAAGTCATTTCAAAGTTTCCGGGAGACTATCAAGCTAAGCCTCACGTGGTTACATCAACCCTAGACCCAGTTTCTTATCTCGCCTATCACGGCGGAGAAACTTCTATAGCAGTTGATCTCATGCGCTCATGGACATGCGTCGGGCACACAGGCGGACTACAGGACTATTGTCAAAGTCCAGTTGAACGCGCCATTGCTCAGGAAAAACAACAGACGGCCGAGGTAGCACAGTAGTGAAGATAGACGATGCCAATACAAACACTCTAAAGGGGCTAACCAATAACCAAAGAAATTTGGTCGCTGCTAAAGAGCGTGAAATTGACGAAGTTAAAGAGCACTATGAGCTTAAGAAGCTTGATGAAAGAGTGAATGGGCAAAATGAATTATATGAAGTTAAAGATGCTCATAAAAGAGAAATATTAGAAGCAGTTGATCAAAAGTCTTCTCGCCTCACAAGTATGCAGCAAAGTTTGAAAGATGATCTTACTAGGCTTGAAAAAGAAAAAGCCATTTTGGCTGAACAAGCTAAGCTCGATCGCGATGCCAGTCTGATTACTAGCTCTGTTGATCAAGACGAACTGATTCAAGAGGGGCTTGAGCGCTCACGAGAAATTGGTCAGCGGGCCAACCGCGAAGTTGCAAAGCTTATAAAAGATAGTCAATGGGAGGTTGCTAAGGCTTCAGAGGATGCCAAGCGAAACCTAGACAGTGCTATTAAACAAAATGATAACAAGCTTGCCGATCGTACACGTGAGAAAAAGATTCAATTCACAACCACTGAGATCGAGCATAAAAATAAGCTTGAACAATTAAAAAGCGAGTACGATAAAAACTCGAGGCAGGTCAATCGCCTTAACTTCGTAGAAAAAAGCAACAAAGAACAAAGCCATCTTAAAGACCTACGCTCACTTGAAGAACAGCATAATTATCTTCTCAAGGAAAAGCGAAACCAATTCCAACAGAAGTTCGCTCACCTAGAATCCGAACATAATGAGATCATGAATAGGACTGAAGCGAAGTTCAAAGAACAACTAGTAAGCCTGAGTAATGACTATGCCAGCAAGCGGGCCGCCGCCGAAAAACGCAGCGATGATCCATTTTATAATCTTCACCGCTTGAGCCACAGGGTCGAGGAACTTCCAGATAGCTATATTATCTCTATGGAAATACCGGAGCACGAGGCAGATGATGTCCTTATCTCGGGCAGAAATAGAGATATCAAACTCACTTTAAGTCGTCGCTTTAGCGAGCGCCTCGAAAGTGAAGAAGGCAGTGTCGATGTCAACAAACGCTCAGAGAGTTTTACTAAAGAGTTCCAAGTGGCCGACATCGTCAATCCGAAGTCCGTGACAAGAAAATACGAAAACGGTGTTCTTAGCTTTAAGATCTCGAAAGCTTAACTATCAATTACTTCTGCATGATGATCTGAAAGGTGAAAGTGTACCTTTTCAACCTGAACGATCGTATTGATAGAATCAACCAACTCACGGATTTTGCGCGGATGAACAGTTAAATAGATAGTGAGAATTCTTTCATTATTTTCAATATCAATAATCTCTTCACTCATCTCTTCAATTGTATTGGTCTCATTTAAAATGAGTTCTTTTACGCTCTCAGTAACCCTACCCTTCGACAGAATTTCTAAACGGTAGTGACAATTATCACGCTCCATCTCAAATAATTTATAAAGAGGACCAAGAAGTTTTAAGACGATCAAGCTTGTAACGGTAAAGATCGCTGCAATTAATGGATAGCCCGAGCCAACGGTTACACCAATTGCGGCAACAACCCAGATGGTCGCCGCTGTCGTAAGACCGACTACTCCGCCTCGCCCTTGAATGATAGCGCCTGCACCCAAAAATCCGATACCACTAACAATTTGGGCAGGAATTCTTGACGCGTCCACGTAACCAGCTGCATCATTTCGAGCGAGTAACGATACCGCCGTATAAAGAGTTGCCCCAATACAAATCAACATATTGGTTTTAATACCAGCAGCTTTCATCTTTTTTTCTCGGTCATAACCGATCAAACCGCCGAGTACAAAGGAGGTTACGATCTCGATCCCAAGACCTAGGTAGACGCTAACTTCGCCGAGTAATTCAATATGGACTTTCTGCATGGAGGCTTTGTCCTTCTTTTTATGTCATAATAGTAATGCTTCATAATATCATACAGCCAATGGACCGATGATGAAAAGACCTATGCTTTTAAACTTTCTTTGTGTCGTCACTGAAGATTGGATAAGTGTTCGTGCAGCTATCACCATGCGGGAAAACCCAATGGCCAATAAGTTTGCAAAGAGTAATTTAAACTCTGAAGAAGCTGACCCGCGAATGCCTATTCAGGCCCTTCGTTTACTTCGCTCTTATGAGTTTAAGATGAAGCTTGTTGGACTCGACTCCAAACAAGATGTGGTTTTCACAAAGGTCTATGACTCAGACGTTCTAGGTGACTTTAGGTTTAAAATTCCGCTAACTGAACAAACAAGAAAAATAGAAGCTTTTCAAGTCTATGAGGTTGGCAGACGCGAAGGCCTTGAACTTCAACTGGGAACGACACTTCCGCTTAAAATTCCTGATCCAAGAAAAATTATTATTTGTGATTTCGATAAAACATTAGTCGACACCAGGTATTCGACCACTAAAGAATTATATAATTCACTGACAAAACCTCTACAACATTTTCCGACACTTCAAAATAGTCTCGAAGTACTTCATAAAAATATTGATGATGGCTTCAACCCTTTTATCCTATCTGCTTCGCCTCATTTTTATGAAGAGGCGATGCGTGACTGGTTATATCAGCACCGTGTTTATACCGCGGGCATATTTTTGAAAGACTACCGAAAAGTATTATCTTTTCTTGATGGTGACCTAACGCCTAAGGATTTAAAAGTTCAAGGTTTATACAAGCTCAATCATCTGCTCGACATTCTGGGTATGACGGGTGTGCCAGATGAGTTAGTTCTGATGGGTGATAATTTTGAAAGCGATCCTGTTATTTACTTAACCCTTTCAATGATATTACTGGGTGATCAAGAACCATGGCAGCTTTGGCGAGCGCTTAAGGCCAACGACGCATTTCAATTATCAAAGCGTCAGGATGCAAATTTCCTAGATAAACTCTATCAACTTTCAAATCAACTTGAACGACGTCAGAATCAAAATAAATCAAAGACAAGAATTAAGATTTATATTCGAAGACAAAATGAGAAAGATACACTCAGCGTACCAGATTTTTGTAGACCAAGAATTAACCTTATTGAATTATACGATGGCAAGCCATTTAAAGAGCCCGCCATCGCTCATATTTAGAAGAGTTTAATCTCGCCTCTTGCGATTTGTGCGCGATCAAAGAGCATCGACTTTCGATATAAAAACCCCGCATGCTCCGATTTAAATGGGACTTCATTATCAGTGTCTAGAACTTCTGGAAGACTTCCGTCAACATTTTGCAATGAGTGTTTTGTCTGGGCATGAACCACAAAAATAAGATGATTAAAAGTTGTCCAGCCATCGCGAGGAACACTGACTGAGTCGACTTGAGCTACGCCATTTGCGTCAATACTATAAGTCAGCGGTCCTTTTAAAATTTTTCGAACCTTGGCAATTTGCCCCGGGGTTTCAAGCGTTGCAGGTCGTGCTGAAACATAATAAACGCTGAGACGCTTACCTTTAAAAGCCGAAAGCCCTGTTACTCGGAAACTATCAACTTCAATTTCACCAGCTGCAAAAGCAAAACTTGAAAAAATCAGTACAAAAATAAGTGAGCATATCTGAGACATCTTTTTCATTTTGTCCCCCTTAATCTAGTTGTGTATCAATGTTAATCATCAAGTGACCATTAGGGTCGACTTGCGCCTCTACGATATTCAGTGGAATTCCCGCCATCGATTCAGGGATAGGAAACTCATCAGCTAAAATCATTCCACGAACATCATTTTGTGCATCTTTAAAGCGCTTCCTTACTTGCGGCATCACAACCCCTGACCATGACATAAGACCCAAGAAGCGTTTAATATACTTTTTATCGACATGAACAGAGTCCATATCGATCTCTGTGGCGATAATTTTGATCTGACCATCTTCAACGGGAAAGTCTAGGAACATATCAAAATTAATTCGGATAGGATTATTAACTAATGTCGCCCCTACTCCGGTGACTGTATACTCTAACTCTACGCCTAATCTTGCAGGAGAATGCTCGTCTGCATTTTTAAGTTTAAACTCAGGAACTTTAGCAATGGTATAGGTTTCACCGTCTTCGGTATCAAATGTATTGAAATAGCCGCGGTTATAGCTCAGTTGAACGATCCTGTTCACAAAGCCTTGGTTAACCGACAAGACAAAGTCATGATGCTCAGACACGCGATGGGGAACAGGAGGTTGCAAGGCCATCAGATCTCTTGAAAAAGGCGTGGAGCCTTTCGCATCATCTTTCAAATAACCATCTAAAGTTAAATGGAGTGAGTCATTAACAAAGTTATAATTCTTAAGTTTTATCCCCCACTGAAAGGGAGATACAATTTGTCCCTCAGGAATACCTGCAGGATCCATAACATTGATTTCTTGAAAGAGGCCCTCTTTAGTTTTGCCTGAAATCATCTCATTAACCATAGCAGCTGCATCATCTGTCACCCATGAATTCATGCTCTTTTTAATGGCCGCTACAATTTTTTCTTCATTATCTTTTAACATATTCTCGAGTTCGCTGTAATTGGCTTTGATCACTCGGCCATTAATGCGAATTTCAATTTCGGGTAGAGTGATACCGCCTTGAAAGTTTGCACCAAGAGCAATTTCATCAATATTTGATTTCAATTGACCAATACGAAGGCTTGGACCGACAGCTCCAGGATTATTATCCATTTCGATTGGAACTTCTATACGAAGTGGCCTTGAACCTTGATCGAAGTAGAGCGAGAATTTATCAACTCCAACTTCACCTAAGAAGTCATTGCCAAGATCACTTGCTCGAATTTTTGCGACGTTAAGATCCATTCCTTCAGTAACTAGAACCAACTTAAGCTTTAGCTTGCCTGCCATTTTAGAAAGTGGATCGAGTTCAATATGAACATTTGACCAGTCGATATTAAGATCAATTCCCTCAATATCTACAGCAAACTTATGCTTTTCAAATTCCAGTCCCATCAAAAAGCGTTGAAGGGTTTCTTTTATCTTTAGTGCAGCATCACGGAGGGCGCCCTCACTTGGAAGCATCTCTTCTAATGATTTTTCTTCCATTTCGAAATGTTGCTTGTGGAAATAAGCCTGAGAAACCGACAGTCCATTGTTTCTCATAAGCGCAGGTAGACCATTAAAGATCTTTTCCTGACCATTCTTGGTTATATAGACTCCAATAGCATGAGGAATCTCACTATCGGGGGCGTAGGATTGACCAGGTACGGCTTGAGTTCTTGCCCAGCTGGCAAATAAAGGACTCAAACACAATAAAGTGGTCAATGCTGCTACAAGTGTCTTCTTTTTAAACACAGTAAACTCCAAATCAGGCGTATTTTTAACGACTTCTCAATTTGGAGATTAATAGAGCAAGGTTTATGCCACTTAAGAATTTAAGTTAAAAGAAAGCTTGGAGCAGTGAAGATAATGGTACCAATGCTCATCCATAGGCCAAAGCGGTGAAAGCGTGAGCCAGCACCATCAATCTTTTGCCCGAGCATTTTAGTCATAGGCAGGTTATTAAGGTTGAAGCCCATAATTTCTAACCAAACACGAAAACAAGCAAGGGCAAGGATGGACGCTGTAAACACGTCGTTGCTCTCGCCCATCGTGATGTTTAGAATATCCATATTGCCTCCTTAACTTCGGATTTTGTGTGATCAAAGAGACAGCTAGTAAGCCCATCCCTATTATTGATTTGATCGGCGACATGGAAGAAAACTATTATCAGTTGGGACTAAAAGATGCCGAAGCGGCTAAGCTTGCCCTTGAACACACTGAATCCTTGATCAAAACACCCTGGCAAAGCGTCGACTCGGGCCTGCGATTCCTTGGACGCAGTCTCTTCCTCGGCTCAACCTCTTGGAAAAAGCGATTTTCACCTTGGGTGACAAGCTACGCTGAGGGCCTGGGCATCTCACCAGAACGCTTTATGTTGGCCTGCTTGGTGCCGGAGCTAACAGCTTGCTTGGCTAAATGGATGCCACAAATTCCAAAGACACTACTTGGTTGTTCATCACTATTTATTCAAGATGAGAATGCCAAGCTCACTCATATCAGAACGCTTGATTTTCCTCTGGGAACGACTTTCGATAAAAATGAGCGAATTCTTAGAACTCAATTTGAAGGGCAACCGACCATTGTTTCTTACGGGAGTGCTGGTTACCCTTATCACGCTCTAACAGCCAGTACGAGTGAAGGAATCACCCTGGCCCTTCATCAAAAGTTTAACGATGTTTTTGATTCCAACGGCACACCAATTTTTGAATTAGTTCAAGATATGCTGATTCGTTGTCATGATCTAAAGTCCTGCTTAAGCTATCTTAGAAAAGCCCGCAGTCTGACAACTTGGTCTTTTCATATGGGGTTTAAAAATGGCCAGGTATTAGAAGCCGATCTCAGTGGAACAAGTCTCCACTATAATACTTATCAACTTAAGAAGGATAACTTCTTCTATTTTAATAATAAGTTAATTAATCCATCTAAGGAGCAAGACAAGTTTCCACCGCTTAACTTCAAACAATACAATCAATGGCGTGAAGAGAGTGCTCTTAGAAAAATAAAGAAATTTAAAAAAAAATCTGGTTTCAATATAGAAGATCTTCTAAGAACTTGGACCACACTAGAAGAGCGAAAAAGTACGGGTTTAGACGTTCTAACTCCAACCAGCCTTCATGTCTGCGCAATGGAACCAGAAAGTGGATCATTTCATAGCGTCCTTGGCGCGGCCCCGAAAACGTGGAAGGGACAGATTCAAATTGAGGAGCATCTTTGGAGCAATTCTCCTCGCCGTGAAATTAAAGGAAAAGCAAAAGAGCTAACCAACTTTGATAAAGCATGGATGCACTTACTACATGCTCAGTCATGTCACGATCTTGGAGATCAACATAAGCTGCATCACAATTTGCAAATGGCCATTAGAAAGTCAAAAGGCCATGGCCTTCATAGTATTATTAAGTTTTATGGACTTCTCTTCACTTTCTTAAGCGAAGAGCACCCTAAGGCGTTGGCCCATCTTTTAACTGACGCGCTTAAGTTGACTAAAGAAATTGATAAGACATTTATTGATCACAACTGGTTACTCATCTATCGACTCGAGCGCCTCGTCTCTCAAACTCCAAGCGTTGTGGCAGCTCAAATTAAACATCCTAGCTTGGCCAAAATTTTAGAAGTCGAGAGCTCAATTCCAGATCCTATCTATAAAAGTGTCATACGCTCCTTGATTCACCCCAGGATCGACCTCTTAGACATCATCCATGTCCACGAGCGCTTAGACTCGTAAGTCTGAAATATGCCCATATCTCTTGGCAGGTTAAATTGCTCAAATCTAAGAGCGATTGTCCTAATCACAATAGTTTAGCTGCAGACTCAAGTTTTATTCAATAAAGACCATCGAAATGCCGATAAAATGGTAGTTAACGGAGCGTGAATGCACAGAAAAGTTCTCACAACTTTTTTATTTTCAATCTTACTTTCAAGTAATGGCATTGCTGCGTCTTCTAAATGGTATGAAACAAAGCAAGTTAACTTTGAAATTACCATCCCCACTAAAACAACTAAAGATTGGCTTGTGGCACCGATTCTAGGTTTCCCACTGGCCGTGCTCGCCCCAAGTGAAAAAGGTTATCGCCCAACCATGAGTCTAACTCCAGAAATGACTCCTAGCCTTGAGCCCATCACTTTTGATGAAGTTCGATTGCAAGAGCCGTTTTATAAAGCTGGACGAGAAAAATTTGTAAAAGATAGACAAGGAAAAGTGAAAGAATTTTTTAAGCCGACAAAAGTTGATAACAAAAATAATCTTGATATCTACTCACTAGGCTATCGCTACGAGCTGGCGAATATGACTATCGTTGAGCGCAGCATTCGTTTTATGTGCGATGGTTACCTAGTACTTGGTATGACGAGGTACTACCCCGATCTTCACAAAAGTGCAGAAAAAGATTTTTCTAAAATTCTTAAGAATATCAACTGTAAAAAAGCGGGGAGTATCTAATGAAATATTCCCTACTTTTCACCCTACTTCTAACTTTCTTCATAGTTAACAACTCTGTCGCTGCAGAAGAGCTGCGCGATACACAATGTGTTGAGTATGGAGATGCGCCAGATCTATCAGAAGATGATCAGGCAGCTGCCAATATTGCTTTTGAAGCTTTCAAGCTTAGAGAGAATCAATGTAAAAATGCCGACGGTAGCTTTAAATACAGCACTGTTACGATCGCAAAAGAAGAAGGCGGTACAGAAGAGCTTGATTGTATCGCCATGGCCGAACAAGCCTATATGATGTCGAT
This sequence comes from Halobacteriovorax sp., assembly GCA_002716825.1. Classification (GTDB taxonomy): domain Bacteria; phylum Bdellovibrionota; class Bacteriovoracia; order Bacteriovoracales; family Bacteriovoracaceae; genus UBA4207. The sequence goes on from PBCC01000059.1 coordinate 30,663, forward strand.
GCGAAATAATTGTGGTCAAGACCGTGCTGGACTTATGAGCTGCCTAACTAATGGTTGGGATCAACGCGATGTCTTCGATATGTTCGAGCGCATTCAGTCTATTGATCAGGCCTTACCGGCTGGTGAAGAACCTAATCCTTTTGCTAGTAAACTCGGCATGAAACTAGATGAGCATTTTGCGTGTCCAGGAAAAACGGAACCACCGGGTGCCTTAATGACGGCGATTGGCTGTTCCCTAGTAAGCTCTGTTACGGCGATGGTTCCGCTGGGACAAATGTCCACTGACCTGATTATCAATCATATGATTCCCGAACAAGAACGCCCCAATATGAGAAGTTGTATTGACGGCGAAAACGCATGTCTAACTCAAGTGGTTTGGGGCGCAGTTCAAAACGTCGTCTCTAACGTTCAAGGTATTTATGAACTGGCTAAAATGGCCGGACGTGCGGTAGTTGATGGTGCCAAGTATGTTGGTGATCAAGTTGTCAAAGGTGCACGAAGTGCGGGCAGGGCTATCTCACGCGGCTGGAATCGTCTTTGGGGCAATGATGTCGTTGAAGATGCTAGTGCCGATCAACATAATGTTCTTGCCCAAGTTCCAAATGAAGTCGATGAAGAAGAATTACCAGAAGCTACCGGAAGCGTCATCTCAAGACTGATTGATGGTGTGATGGAATCGGTTAAAGAGGGAACTCTTGATCAGTTTTCGTGTTCGAAATGGGCCGGCGGTGTCTCAGGTATGGGTGGACTTGGCGGCTTGGCCAATCGTGTAACTTCAAGTGTTGGAGTCGGCGGTGCCAGATGTATTGAGGCCGCTCCAAGTTTTGAATGTGCTTCGGCCAAACAAAAAGTTCAAATGTTTTGTGGCGTTGCCGGATTTATCGGTGGCGAGATCGTCACAACTCTTCTTACGGGTGGCGCCGTTAGGGCCGCATCTATTGCAGGCAAGGCCGGTGCTCGAGTTTTAGCAAATGGTGGTCGTGTTGCTCGTGCAACTTTGGCCGTAGGTCGCGGAGCGATGGGACTCACAAGAGGTGTTATCTCAGGTGTGGGGACAGGTGTCAGTTGGGTCGCCACCTCTTCAGCAAAAGCTGGCGGAGCGGCCGGTGGTATTGCCTTAAAACTTGGCAATAAGATGTTACCGATTGATCGCGCCATGCAAATGACTATGGTTCAAAGTGCTGCAGCTGCTGCCAAAACAGGTGTGAGAGCAGCGACTTTCCCAGTTCGAAAATATATCAACCTTTTAGATGAAGCCTACACACTTGGTCGCTACGGAAAAGATGGTGCCTTTGCACTTAAAACTGTTTCAGTTGCAACCAAGGCCGATGATATAGCTGCTGCTCTAGAAGGTGGACTAATTTCTAAAAATCTTAACCGCAAGACTTTGTTGCCTGATGAAGGTGCCTTCAAAGCAGCCTCAGAGGGACAAGAAGCATTTGCCAAATTAGAAAATGCTCAACAAGCGGTTAAAGAAGCTCATGAAAAGTTTGTTGAGTCGGTTAAAAAAGCTCGTCGTGGTAGTAATGGCGCCGATGCTGAATCACTCTCCAGAGAAGCTGACGAAGCTTTCCTCGCCTACCAACGTGCCAAAAATGGATTGAAACCTGCAGATGAAGCTTATGAGCAAAGTCTAGTTCAATTTAGAGAAAAGCTTGCTCGCGAAGAAGCCGAACGTCTTGCTGCTGAAGAAGCCGCAAGAAGAGCTGCCCAACAAGCTGAAGCCCAAAGAGTGGCCGCGGCAAATGCCAATTCTAATTCGACGGCCCTTACTACAACATCGACAAACTCGAACTCTAGAGCACTGGTCACTCAAAGCGACAATGTATCAACTAGTGTTTCTCGTACTTCGGGTAACTCTACTCCGTCTAGAACCTCAAACAGCGGAACAACGGTTAGACGAATTGCCGACAATACAGTTCCAACAGCTCGAATCGGCTCAGGTGCTTCAAGTGCTGATAACTTTAGAACCGGAAATATTAATTATACCACCCAAGAAAAATCACAATTAATTGATGGATTCGCGGGCAATTTAAAAGTCGACAACAAGACAATTCGCGTGACAAAAAATGGCTCTAGCAACTGGGATGTTCAGTTGAGAGATGCCAGAGTTGAGGGTGATAAACTTATTGGAACAAATACCTATACCAATCAGCTTGATGAAGTTGATATCAGCGAAATTGGATTAATCGAAGTTCGTGGTACGGCCAAGGTTCCAGATGGTAGCGGTGGAACAGTTGACGAAATCTTTGCCCAGCCGCTATCACTATCTCGCTCAAGCAATCCACAATACGAATCATTCATGACTCGCGCCTCTGATGACGCTGTCACCAGAAGCAATGATGAGATTCACACCTTCCTTCATGAAATGAATACCATGCCAAGAGCGGAGGCTGCCAGAATTGCCAGCGTTACTACATATAAGCTTTCAAATCGTATCATGCCAACCGAGATTGAATTTTTGGCTTCAATTAAAAACAGTGGCGGCTATATTACAAAGGCAAAGCTACCGCATATTGACCGCTTCAGAGAAATGTATCGCACCATCCAATCAGGTAGTACTGATGATGCACTGGCTATTCTCGATGATATCTACAGAGGAACTCGAAGTGAAGCAACTGCTTTAATTCGGAACAATATTGCCATGAGAACCCGTGCCATGGGTATGGTCAGGGCGCAAACTCAACTTGTAACAACGGCCCGTATTGGGGCTGAGACAAACGATCTGCGTCTCACTTCACAGCGCAGACTTGATGGTCCAAACCAAAACTTAATCGAAGGGCCTGTTGTACCACTGAGAATTACTCAAGGTGGGGATAATCTTCTTCCGGTGGTACGCACCGCTGACGATATCGCTCCACCACCATCTGTCTTAACCCTAGCAGATGAGTTTCCAGTTCCAGTACTTCGCAGAACGTCTGTTGCGACTACTGGCTCGCGCGTTGCCAGAACTGTTTCTGCCGCTGCCCTTATCACTGACGCTGTCACACAAGATAATGGCAACACTCGAAATATTGATGATTATGAGGAACTTCCAGAAATCGTAGTGATCGGAACAAGAAGAAATACTTCTAGAGAGTATGTCTTAAGTGGTGGCTATAGCGCCGGTCCTCCCCCGGTGTGTTCTGCTTATGTGAAAAAACGCAATTCCGATGGCGAAACAAGCGATGACCCGCTGGACGCTGCTGGCTTTGAAGCGGAAGGGATCACTATCAAGTGGTTTAAGGCCGATTCAGAGACAGAAGAAAATCAAGTGTGTGTGGGCAGCATAGAAGATTGTAATATGCCTGAGGGTATTGAAGTCTTGTATGTCTTTGCCTACAAAGACGGCGAAAAGTTTTCAAGTCTTCCATGTAACTCGCCAGCTGTCACAGTTGTACGCGAACCTGAAGTTGTCACTCCTTATGACGTTCCAACTTCTGACACCAATATTGACGATACTAGTAAGGCCGAGGAGTTTTTCGAACGCGAAAGAACTCCACCTCCAAACCTGTTCCAGCCTGTTTCCATTCCACCACGCCCAACACATTATTTGCATGGCGGCTGGTACTAGAAGATTTTCTCTTTTAGAATAGTCCTATGAACATAAAAACAATAACGGCGGGAGTACTCGCCGTTTTTTTATCATACTCTGCTCTAGCGCAAAATATCACCAAAGCCCCAGCTTGGCAGGCATTTGAAAGCTTTGCTTTTAGTCGCGACGATGTCCACCTGACTAATTCACTTCTGGTTTTAAAAGACGGTAAAATTGTTTTCGAACGCTACAGAGAGGGATTTACAGCGTCTTCAAAGCAGCAAATTTGGTCTATGACTAAAAGTATTACTGGGCTAGTTATTGGCAAGGCCATATCTGAAAATATTCTTAAACTAAACGACCCTGTTCAAAAGTTTTATCCAAAGGCTCCCAAGGGAATCAGCGTCTCTCACCTACTCGATATGGTTTCCGGTTACGACTGGAACGAAGGCTACGAATACTCTCCAATCGGTAGCGATGTCATAGCTATGCTCTATACAGAGCACTATAACGACATGGCGAGCTTTGCAGCTAATAAAAAGTCAATTCAGGAGCCGGGAACTCAGTTCCAGTACAGCTCAGGCACTAGTAATGTCTTAATGGGTATTTTAAGTAAGAGCATGGGCCCAGGTGATTATAAGTCTTATCCATGGCGCTCATTTTTCACTCCTCTTGAGATATCAAACGTCACCTGGGAGCGCGATCACGCCGGCACCTATGTCGCCTCTTCTTATCTATATTTAAGTGCTAGAGACTTAGCCAAAATTGGCCAGCTTTTTTTAAATGACGGAAAGTATAATAATCGGCAAATTATCGATGCGAAATGGTTAGAAGATTCCACAAAACCACATCCTTACTTTTTAGAGCCTTCAAGAGACTTAAAACAAAGTGAAAACTTCGCTTACTCCAGACATTGGTGGCTTAATACTGCTCTACCACAGCCTGATGGAAGTTTTAAAAGCCGCTACCCTGCTTTACCTGCAAACGCGATTTTAGCTCTTGGCCATTGGGGTCAAATGCTTATCATTTTACCTGACCAAAACACTGTCATTGTCAGAACTGGTCAGGATAAGGGTAAAAGAATGAATCGCGATGAATTCTTCTCTAGTTTCATGAAGGCCTATGAGCAGGCGCATCCTTGACGGACTAAAGCCACTCACGTTCTAATAAATAAAACAACTATCATTAGGGGTGTATTTTGAAGAACACTTTCATTGCAATTTTATGTTTGCTCAGCGCCAGCGCATTCGCTCAAAGCCGCGGCCAACTTCTCCAAGACGTGAGACAAGTGTCTGATTTAGTTTCCGACTCAACTTATAATTCTCAAGCAAACTTACAATCGCTTCAACAAGCAAAGCAACTCCTTGAAGAAGCTTATGATCTTGTCTCAGGTTCACGAAGTGGATCAGACATTCTTTGCGCTCGTGCATCCTTTGGATATATTCCAACGAACACGGCGACAGGAATGAGTTACGGTGAAGATGTTGCTTCTCTATCAACTTGTCAGCAGATGCTTCCTCCACGTGGAGCGGCCGCTATGTGTGCCAAGTCGAGATTTGGTTATCAACCTATCAATCTAGCTCGTGGAGTTTTTATCGGTGACAATTACTTTGCACAGCTTGATGACTGTCTAAGAGTTGCTCCAACACTTGGTCAAACAATTATGTGTGCAAGAAGTAGTTTTGGCTTCACTCCTTATAATATTAATAACCTTAGCCCACTCGGCGATTACGTCACTTCAATACCAATGTGCTTAGACATGTTACCAGTTCGCGGCTCACAGCTTATGTGTATTAAAGTGAATTTTGGATTTCAGGCCATCAATATTTCAACTGGTCGCTCTTTTGGTCAACGAACGGCGACACTCGATCAGTGTCACTTGATCATTAATCGATCGGTGAAATAAATGAAGCGCGCCAAAATCACCCTTTTTTCAATAGCATTTTTTGCGATTGTTACAATAGGTGTTGGGATTGGCGCTTGGCTTTATACTAGTCCCTTTGCACGAGTACTCTCGGCCAATTACGCTAAAGAGATGTGCTCATGCTTATTCGTAAGCGAACTATCGCAAGATCATTGTGAGAATTACTCTTCCCAATATGTAAAACCGGCCGGACAACAGATCGACCTCGTCTCTAAAAAAGTTATAGCTTGGGGATGGGGAAATGAGTCTGAGGCTAGTTGGATTTCCCAGCGCGAAGGCTGTCGCTTAAACCTTGCTCACAATACATCTAATAAATGAGTCAGGCTGACTCCTTTTCGTCTTAACATTGACTCCTGCCATTGCTCCATGGCCCGCTCTCTAGAATCTGGAGAGGTGTTAAATTGATCAGGCTTATCTTCCTGTAATGTTGGCGAATACAAAGCCGTAGCCTGTGTGACTTCAGGATGCTCAAGAACAGGAATCAATGCTTTAACATTTAGCGCCATAATTAAATTATAGCGCGTTTTTGTCTCCTACTAATTTACGGGCAGTTACGACGGCCCGAGTCGTATTTTTCTGCCAACCAAAGCAAATCCTGACTAACCATTTTAGCCCAGTCATGATACCAACACCTTGAACTTAAAAGGTTTTGCCGGAGGATGCATGTTTAAAACCGTAATCGCCCTAGCTCTTGCTGTGGGTATGTCTGCTTGTCAAAAAGATCAACCCCTAGGCACTCAAGACAACCCTATCAAACTTTATTTCACTCCCTCCGTCGATGCTGAAACCATCGCTAGTAATTCAGACGAATTTATTAAATACCTCGAAGCCGAGACTGGACTCTTTTTTAAGACCGGTATTCCTACGAATTATGTGGCCGTGGTTGAAGCTTTTGGTTCAAAAAGAGCTGACATTGGTGTGATGAACTCCTTTGGTTACCTCCTCGCCAATCAAAAGTTTGGAGCTCAAGCTAAATTAAGAGTTCTTCGCTACGGAGAAGATAGCTATAAAGGCCAGATCATTGCTCACGTCGATTCTGGTATTAATACTGTCAAAGACCTTCAAGATAAGAAGTTCGCTTTCACTGACTCCTCTTCAACTTCTGGTTATATGTTTCCACTAAAGATTATTAAGGAAGCTAAAGTTGAGCTTGGAAATACAACGTTCGCTTATAAGCACGATAACGTCGTTACTATGGTTTACCAAAGACAAGTTGATGCCGGCGCGACTTACCACTCACCTGCTGCAGCTGATGGAACAATCAGAGATGCTCGAGCAAGAGTTAAGACTCAATTCCCTGACGTTGAAGACAAAGTCAAAATCATCGCAATCACGGAACCAATTCCAAACGATCCATTCGTTTTCAGAAAAGATCTTCCAAAAGAAATCACTGAAAAATTTATTGCTGCTCTAAAGAAATATATTTCAACCCCTGAAGGAAAGCAGGCGTTCGAGAATATCTATAGTGTAGAAGGCGTTATCGACACAACTGATGCAGACTATGACGGTCTTCGCCAGATGATCGATTCGATTCAAATTGATATTTAGAAGATGGTTAAATAAGTCATTAAGCTAAAGAGGATGTCATGATTCAAGTCCAAAATTTGGTCAAAACTTACCCCAACGGGACTCAGGCACTTAAAGGTGTTTCCTTTGATGTTAAAAAGGGCGAGTTTTTAGTAATAATCGGTCTCTCTGGTTCTGGAAAATCAACACTCCTACGCTGTATGAATCGTTTACACGACTCAACTTCAGGAAAGATTGAATTTGAAAACCTTGAGATGACGACTCTTAAGGGCAAAACCTTGCGCCAGGCTCGCTCACGAATTGGAATGATCTTCCAACACTTCAACCTTGTTCCAAGAAAGACTGTCATGACCAATGTTCTTACTGGAACATTGGCAAGAACAGGTGTGCTTGCTTCAATTATGGGTTGGTATTCGGAAGAAGATAAGAAAAAGGCGCTTGAGTATATCAAAATCGTAGGTCTTTCGGGCAAAGAAAACGTTCGCGCCGACAATCTCTCTGGTGGTCAACAACAACGTGTCGCCATTGCTCGCGCTCTCATGCAAAATCCGAAAGTTCTTTTAGCTGATGAGCCTGTGGCTTCGCTTGACCCAGCAACTTCACACTCAGTCATGCAATATCTTAAAAAAGTAAACGAAGAGCTGGGTGTTACGGTTATTTGTAATCTTCACTTTCTCTCCCTTGTTCGTCAGTACGCCTCAAGAGTTATTGCTCTAAAAGGTGGCAAGATGATTTATGAAGGTAAGCCTTTAGATATCAATGAAGAGTGGTTCCAAACCATCTATGGTGAAGACGCCGTTGAAGTAACGATTAACTGAGGTAAATGATATGAGCACAGAAAATACATTACCGGCTAAGCCAGCACCATCACTTGGAAACATGAAGAAAGTTGTCTCGGCCATTGCTATCGATACATTCTTTTGGAGTTACGCCTTGCTCGTTTCTCATAAGATTTTGTATGAAAAAGTAATCATGAATGTTCGCTACCCAGAATTTTCTTGGAACCAGCCTCTTTCGGCACTCGGGATAGGTTTTGCGGTATCACTTCTACTCTTTTTCACTAGTGTTTCACTAGGCCGCGCCTTCCAAGGCTTGTATGAGTTTGATGAAAACGAGAGCAAGCTCAATAAGCCATTTGCTCTTTGGGGATACTTTATTATCTTCATCACGTTTATTGCCGGTCTTCATATGTCTCAAGTCTCAATGCGTGAGTTCTTATCCGACTCAGGTCTTGAGGGAGCGAGAAGAATCTTTACAGCGCTTTTTAATCCCAATTGGAATATTCTTGAAGACGCTTTATTTGCTGCTATTGAAACTATTTATATGGCTTTCATTGCAACAGCATTTGCAATTCCAGTAGCTTTTGTCATGGGCTTTTTTGCTGCTCGAAACCTAATGAGCAGTAATCGCATCATGTTCAGTCTCTACAGTCTGACTCGTTTCGTCCTGAATATGAGCCGCTCAATTGAGCCGCTTGTATGGGCCATTATCTTTTCTGTTTGGGTTGGTATTGGTCCATTCTCGGGAATGTTGGCACTTTGTCTTCACTCTGTAGCCTCGTTGGCCAAGCTTTACTCTGAACAAATCGAAAGTATCGGCGAAGGCCCAATTGAAGCCATGACGGCAACAGGGGCTCACCCAATTCAGGTGATTTGGTATGGAGTAGTGCCACAAATTGTTCTCCCTTACCTAAGCTATACAATCTACCGCTGGGATATCAATGTTCGTATGGCGACAGTCATTGGACTTGTTGGCGGCGGCGGGATTGGTACGATGCTTATGCAATATCAAGGACTTGCGAAGTGGAACGAAGTCGGGATGCTAGTCATCGTGATTGCCGCTATCGTTTGGTTCATGGACTGGGCTTCTTCCAAGATTCGTGAAGCAATTAAATAAGCCAGAACTTAATACTCAGTTATACTAAAGCCCTGCTCAGCAGGGCTTTTTTTTTTGCCTAAGCTGCCGATAAGATAAGTATGGAGCACGTATTGAAGTCCCTCTTCCTATTCTTTTTATTGAGCGTTTCAGCAGGAGCTGCTGATTGCGTTGATATGGATAAAGACTTCCTAGAGTACTACGGCGCCCCAAAAGAAAGTCCACTGATTGGTCTCGCTGCCAGTGTCAGCGGTGAGAAAAAAGATAAAATTATTTGCTTAGCAGAGTCTTGCGGCAGCGGTGGCTGTGAGTGTGCACTCTACTCACCTGTTGATAGTTGTATGACCAGAGTGTTGGAGTTTAGAGGCTCACATAAAGTTTTGGGTGAGAAGAAAGACGGTATGTCTGCCATTCTCGTTAGAAAAAAGGGTGATCCAATTGCACCTGCACTAAAGAAAACATTTATTTGGAATAAGGATCGTCGCCGCTATGTTGAAGATGCGAAATAATCTAATCATTGGATTACTACTTTCTCTAAGCGCTCAAGTCATGGCGTTTCCACTTTATTACAAGTGCGGAGCAGGTGATCGACTTGATGACTCCTTTGCTGGCCCGGAAATTCTAAATCAAGTTCAATCCCTCCTCGCTGGCGCTACAAGTGAGAGTGACTTTCAACAACAAGCTTATATTTTATGCCAAGGTGCCAATGAGTGCCTTGAAGAAATCAATCGAGTTAAAGTATTAATTGGAGACACTCAGAACATTATGACGGCCGTACTTAATACGAAAAGCCGCTATCACGCAGAGACCATTGGCAGTGCTGTCGACCCTGCCCAGTATGAGCGAGTAAAGATGGTCGTTGATCAAGCTTACACTTTACACGCCTGCCAAGAAGTTAAAAAAACTTGGTCACCGCAGAGCTGGACAGGGCGAGATAATGATACCTTTGCCGTGTTTTACCCCAAGTATAATAATTATATGTATGCCTCGGGTTGTAGTGGACGCTCCTCTTCTGCTAACTGTGCGCCAAATCGAATTTCTAATTACAAAGATAAAATCAAAAGTGCACTACTTATGGGAATGGACCCTTACCTAGCCATTGCTTTGGTATGGATGGAAGGCGGAACAGTTGAAGGATTGAACTACCTCTACCTCGACCCCATCGCCAAATTTGGCGCGCTTGGATGTCGAAGTACACCGCGCAGTTCCTCAGAAGCGACTGATCGCACATTGAATTCCTACGGGACATATTATGATATCAAGCCTGCAGTGATTAAGAATGCAGCCCTTAATAACAAGTTAAAAGATTTCCAAAAGGCCAAGGGCTCAAATCCTCAAAGTGGAAAATCCTATTTTTGTCGCATGCTAACGGATGATCTTGGAATGGTATATGATACGCCTCAGGAAGACTCTTGTTGCCTTGAGATGCCAATCACTGCCGAGAGTGCCAATATCGAGTTAATTGAAGAAGCGCTTGTTTTTGAGCAAGCAAGAAAGAATTATCAAACCCGCTTTAGAGGAATGGAAGACCCCGCTTTTAGAATTCAGCGTTTTAATGGCTACTCACGCCTTATGGGCGGGGCCGAGCCAGTTGAAGCTTTTAGGGCAGGAGTCAATCACTATGATGATCCGGCCTATGGTTATCAGGCCATGGACTATATGGTGAATTCTATTTTACCCAACCCTGTTATTCGAGACATGGTCCAAACAGCAGAGCGTGAAGTTGCACAAACTCTTGGTCGTGAAGCTAGTTGGCGTTCCATCATGTGTGTTGAACATCCAGGTGGTGGGACATTTCAAGTCGATAGTTCGACCTACTTCCTTCGTCACAGGGACACACCAAGACTACAGGCGGGCTTTGAAAGATGGTCAAAGGGGGAAGCACTTACTGGAGCAGAGGAACGACTCGTTCAACTCGAGATGCAAACGCTTATCGAAAAGGGAAAAGCACCTGAGAGTGACTTAGATGTCGCTTTCAATGAGATTGTTGATAATTATTTTAAAAAGTATTATCCAGAAAGAAGAACTGTCGGCCTCGCCTCGAGTAACCAAAGCACTTACGATTGGAGAGACCTCTCAAACACTGACCTTTCAAACGTGGGCAATCGAGTTCTCAATCAAGGTTACTAGCGAGTGTAATAACTCTCAATCAGAGACTTGCCTCTAGCCTTTGCTTCTTTACGGCAACTAAATTGAAAGAACTTACAGTTCATTTTAGCGCGTACACGGCGAACCATTGTTTTCGTCGTATAGGCAGGAACTAGTGAACGGTCGCTAAACTCGGCGTCGATATCGGAGCGAAGAACACTCGACATAAAGCTCAAGCCTTGAAATGTTTCAAACTCTTTTTCAGAGAAAAAGTACGTAACCCCTTCTCTACCGCTGGCCGGAAAACCGTCAAACTCTGTTGCTGTTGTAGAAACATCACGAACATAAATTTCAGAGTCTAGTTTGTAATCTCTCGTAGCATCGGCGTAGACGTCTTGATCGTGAGTCGAGTTATCGCCAAAGAAAATAACCTTGAGGTCAGGTTCTTCTAAATAGGGACGAAGAATACTGACGATTTGGTTATATTTAAAAGTATAAGTATCTTCACTACCAAGTGATCTTAGGAATGTGTTACCGACCGGAAAGCCGTGTTTTTCAACCCATTTTTGTTGTGCAAAAAGAAAGTCTGGCGCAGCGGAAACATAATTGAATTCGACTTGCTGACCAAGACCATCATAATGATCCTTTAACTCCACAAACAAATCGCGCATTCTTAAATACGGTTTTTTACGAAGGAAGTGATAAGAGGATTCATACCAGTTACCAACTGAATTCGCCTTTTTAACTGTATCGTCAAAATCAGAGATAACCACAACTCTAGCAGAGGCTACCTGAGTGAGAGTTAAAAGAGCTAAGACTGATATGAGATTGCGCAACATAATTCCTCCAAATGGTCGAAGTATCATCTTATGAACGACCCCGTACGTCAGGCCTTAACGTAAAAAAGTGACCATTTTTTCTTTGCTAACCTATTGAAATTAGCTATAAAGGGCCATGGGACTACTCTACTTAATGCCTGTCAGCGAAAATGAAGTCGATCGCGTCGAGGTTAAAAACAAGGCTATTCATCTTAAGAGCTACGGACTCCCCCTCGTCTTTTGGGGTTATCTCTTGGCCATCTTGGGCGTTATCTTCATTATGGCCATTGCGATCAAAGACCCAGTTCTTAGTGTCTTAAATGGTGAAGATGAGATTAACCGACTGCTCGGTATTGGAGTCAGCCTTGTTCTTGCCATCATTCCTTTTGGACTGTTGTGTTTCTTTTTTTACGAAAAAACACTGTGCAAAAATGATTTGCAATTAGTGGTCATTCACAAAGTGTTTTGGATTCCTGTCAAAAAGAAAGTGATTCACCTCAAGAGCAAAGAATCATTTACACTTGAACACTACTTGGACTCTCCAAACATGGCGAGGCTTGAAGGTAAGCTCGACATGAAGGGCTTTGAGAATAAAGGCTACTTTGAACTGTTTGCGATCTCTAGTGAAGATAAGCTGATTCAAATAGATCGTTGTTCACAAAGAAGAGAGCTGGTTAAGTTAAAAGAAATCCTCTCTAAATACTAGGGCTGTGCCAGCACTTCGTTCTTGTTTTCCCCAAGAAAAGCATTAAACCTTTTAATAAGCTTTCTATTTTCGGGGGTATCAATACAAATGAGAGCATCATCAAAGTTTTCAATATGAGCTGATGTATCGTATTTTAACTTTTCTTTAAGCTCCGGATACTGCTTAAAATAAATCTCCATGTCTTCTACAAATTCTAAGATGACATCGCTTCGACCAAGTAAGAGCATCTTCACATTTTGTTCAAGTTTTTTATACTTTACTTCAGTGTTGTGACTCATTCCCTTCCAAACTTTTGGACTGAACCCAAGTTCACTTCTGATTCCGACTCTTAGGTTTTTGACTTCATTAAAGCTTCTATAAACCTTCTTAAGTGAATAGAAGACAGTGTGAACGACTTGAACAGACTGGGATTGAATGAGATCTACTTTAGCTCTAAAGAATTTACTGTCCAAAGGGAAAGCACAGGATTTATTTTTAACAATATAGATTTGTGCTCGTTTTGCCGGCATGACTTTATAACTATCATCAAAGCCTTTAAGCAGTTTATCGTAGACACCCTGTTTATCGTACTGGCAAAGGCCATCGAGCTGGACGGTTACAAAATTGCTCGCTTGAGCAGTGAATGAGAAAAAAATAAAAACCAATAAAAATATTTTAACCACACTCCACTATGGCGCTAAAAGCATGAAATCTCAAATATATAGGAATGTTGATTATTTGCGTGGCTTGGGTGGTACATCCGTTCTAAAAGGACGTGGTCTGCGCTTGCCGCCTTCTTTACCCTCGGGACGCTCAGCTCGTTCCTGTGCGCGATCTTCACGAATTTTAGACACATCATCTTTAGTGCGACGCTTAGTCACAAATGATGACGTTTTATTCTTAAGTTTATTTTCATCGGCCGCTTTATCGTGGCGTGAAATGTCGATGGTCAGATCACCTGTGCACTTCAACTGACACGAGAGTCGCTCTTTTGTGATGTGAAAGACATTGCCAAGAAGACGAGTCTCTTCAAATGGAGGTGGATTACAGTGATCAGCGCCTTCAATCACTTTAACAACGCAATCAGAGCAACTGGCCACTCCACCACAAGATGATTTGATATAGATCTCTTCATCACGAAGGGCTTCCATCACGGGAGTTTCACTACTTAGACTAATCGTTTTGCCTTCCGGCAAAATAGTTAAAATTGGCATATTTATACGTGCTTTTTAATTTTATGTTCAACGGTTTCTAAAATCTTGCCCTTAAGCGGCTTATACAAAAAACCAAGCTCTAGGCTAACGTCGCAGGCGGATGCACCAAAAGCGAGTGTTAAAGTAAAACCTTTACCTGTCGCAATAATCTTTTTTGCTGCTTCATCGTAAGTTAGTTCGGTCTTTACTTTGAACTTATCAACGTAATCGCCAGTAATCTGACTTTTAGCGATGGTAAATGCTTCAGAGGCATCTTTAGCTTTTTGATAATTAACTTTTACATCCATGAAAGCCTCATTGTTTTCCAGTTGAGCCAAAGCCACCTGAGCCGCGCTCCGTTTCTCCAAGTGCATCGACCTGCATAAAACTGGCTTGAGTCACTGGTGCGAGAACGAGCTGGGCGATACGATCACCGTGAGCAATCACTTCATCTTTAGTTCCAAGATTGCCAAGAATAACTTTAACTTCACCGCGATAATCAGCATCGATTGTCCCCGGGCTATTGACCACAAGCAGACCGGTCTTGAGGGACAGGCCTGATCTTGGACGAACTTGTATCTCGTATCCGACTGGAATTTCCATGGAAAGACCTGTTGGAACGAGAACGCGCTCACCGGGCTTGATCACCATACTCTCGCCGCTGCCCAGAGATGCTTTCACATCAGCACCAGCAGCTTGAGCAGTTTGGTATACAGGAAGACCCAACTCCTTATCGAAGTTGGGAAGAGCTAAAATCTTAACTTGAACGCTCACGATTAATCCTTAAGCTTTCTTTTCAATTTTACCAGCTGCCTTAGCAGATAGTTTCAAGCGACCCATACGATCAACCTCGACTACGCGAACTTTAATCGTGTCACCTTCAGAAACATAATCAGCAACGTTATTCACGCGATCATCAGCAAGTTCAGAGATATGCACAAGTCCTGAAACGCCTTGAGCAATATCAACAAATGCGCCGTACTCTTTAATCGTTACAACTTTTGCTTCGTAATCAGATCCAACTTTAGGACCATTGATTTGCATATCGATAAGGCTTAGACACTCATTAATAGCAGCTGCATCTTCGCCCAGAACTTTAACAGTTCCATCTTCTGCAATTTCAATAGTAACTTTAAAGTTTTCTTGAAGGCCTTTAATGTTTTTACCACCTGGTCCAATCAGCATTCCGATTTTGTCAGTTTCGATTTTTGTCGTCTTAACTCTTGGAACGTTGTCTTTGAACTCAGCACGGTGAGTACTAATCGTTTTCTCCATTTCACCAAGGATATGAAGGCGACCATCGCGCGCTTGAGTCATTGCCGCTTCAACGATTTCACGAGTAAGACCTGTGATTTTGATATCCATTTGAATGGCAGTGATACCATCTTTTGGACCAGCAACTTTAAAGTCCATATCACCGAGGTGATCTTCGTCACCAAGAATGTCAGTTAAAACTTTAAAGCGCTTACCATCAGAGATAAGACCCATGGCCACACCGGCACATGGAGCGACGATATTTACACCCGCATCCATAAGGGCCATTGAACCAGAACAAACAGAACCCATTGAAGAAGAACCATTAGATTCTAGAACTTCACACACAACACGAGTTGTATAAGGGAAGTCAGCAGGCATAATTGGCTTAAGTGCACGCTCAGCCAGGTTACCGTGGCCTAGCTCACGACGACCAACACCACGAACACCGCGAGCTTCACCAACAGAGTATGGAGGGAAGTTATAGTGAAGGTAGAATTTGTTATAGCTTAAGCCCGTAATACGGTCTGCCATCTGCTCGCCAGCGCTACCGCCGATAGTAACAGAAGAGAGAACCTGTGTTTCACCACGAGTAAAGAGTGATGAACCGTGTGGTTGAACCAAGATATTTGTCTCAGTTTCAATTTGGCGAACTTCGTTAAGTTTACGACCACCGATACGCTTTTCTTCATCGAGAATATCTGCGCGCATCATATCGTAAAGAAGACCATCAACTGCTTTGTAAGCTTCTTTTTTGAATGAATCGCCTTCGTTTAGACCAAAAGCACTTGGGTTTTCAGAAGCTGCTTTTGCAACTTTGGCCATAATCGCTTTTGTAGCAACTTGACGTTCCATTTTATCAACGATTGATAAAGAAGCGCGGACATCTCCAGAGAAATCAGCTTTTACTTTTGCCATCAAAGTTGTGTTAGCTGCAGCTGAAACGAATTCGCGCTTAGGCTTACCAACTTCTTTTTGCATTTTAGCGATAACTTCAACCATGCCTTTAATTTGGTCATGACCCCAGAAAATTGCTTCTAAAACGTCTTTTTCAGGGACGATTTTTGCTTCACCTTCAACCATAAGAATGGCATCAGAGCTACCCGCAACAGCGATTTCTAGATCAGAATTTTCCCATTCAGAATGACTTGGATTGAGAACAAACTTGCCGTCGATACGAGCAACTTTACAAGTAGCGATTGGGCCTGCAAATGGAATATCTGAAATTGAAAGAGCAGCAGATGCACCAATACCGGCAAGAACCTCAGGGTCACCATCTGGTGAATAAGACATTACTGTACATGAAACAACTGTTTCGAACATATACCCTTCTGGGAACAATGGACGAAGTGGACGGTCGATCAAGCGAGCATTTAAAGTTTCGCCTGTTGTTGGACGACCTTCACGCTTCATAAAGCCACCAAGGAATTTACCGGCAGCGTAGAATTTTTCTGTGTATTCAACCAAAAGTGGGAAAAAGTCTTGGCCGTCTTTCATTTCGTGAGCAGATACAACTGTCACAAGAACTTGAGTTCCACCGCAAGAAACTAAAACAGAAGCATCTGTTTGTTTGGCCAAGCGACCAGTTTCAAGCGTGACTTCTTTTCCGCCATAATTGAATGAATAGACTTTTTTGTTTTCGTTCATAACTAAATAACTCCATAAAAACTTAGCCTTTCTCCTATGGAGACAGGCAATAATAATAAATATGCTGTTGATGATGATGATGAGGTGGGATTCACGAGATAATTAAACAAGCTTTCACAAACTAGCTTAATTATCCCTGGAAACCACTTCCCTTAAAATCAAAACCTTGGCACCCAAATAGTATAAAAAGACCGCTAAAAAAAGAAAAGGGAGACTTTCGCCTCCCCTCTCATTTTTAAATTTATTTACGTAGTCCTAAGTCTTGAATCAAAGATTGATACTTTGTTTCATCCTTAGTTTGAACATACTTAAGAAGAGCTTTACGCTGACCAATCATCTTAAGAAGGCCACGATTTGAGTGATAATCGTGCTTGTTGCCTGCAAAGTGAGTAGCTAGACCGTTGATACGGTGAGTAAGTAGAGCAACTTGAACTGGTGCTGAACCTGAATCAGTTGGACCCTTACCAAATTTAGTACCAAAAGTTTTTACGATGTCTGTTCTTTGTTCTTTTGTTAAACGCATGGATGCCTCCTACAAACCATCAACCGAGCAGCAATTAACGCATTAAGTCCAATTGCAACCGAGCTGAAGGCGATTTTAATATTGACGGCAATTTAGCGAATAAACTCAGACATGTAAACTTTTAGATTTTTGAGCAAACGTTCCTCGATCTGACGGATTCGCTCCCTAGAAACCCCGTATTCATCGGCAATATCCTGCAATGAAGGCGGAACCTCTTCTAGTAAACGACGTTTGAATATATCCTGATCCCTGGGCTTTAGATCCTTTAGGAAGTCTTGCAGGTGGGCCCGCAGCAAATCGACCCCCTGAGCGTCGGCCACATCGTCTTCAAAAGACGGCTCAGAAAGGCCTGGCAACACAGCAGAAAGCGGCGTGTCATTATCTGGTCCGGCCGGTTTATCCAGACAGATCTCGCCACCTTGCTCTAGTCTTTGGCCCATGGTGATCACGGCCTTCTCAGAAACTCCAAGGTTCTCAGAGATGGTTTTAACGTCAGGGTTAATACCCATGCCAAGCAGTCGCTGTTTTTCTTTCATGAGATTGAAAAACAATTTCTTTTGTTCATTACCCGAACCAATTTTAACTAAGCGGAAATTATCTAGAATATGTTTAAGAATATAGGACCTGATCCACCAAGAAGCATAATATGAAAGCTTTGCGCCTTTAGAAGAGTCGTACTTCGAGACGGCTTTCATTAGCCCAATATTCCCTTCTTGAATAAGATCCATCACGTTTTGCCAGGCAGTGCGGTATTCCATGGCGATTTTGACCACAAGACGAAGATTGGCGACGACGAGTTTTTTAGCGATATCAATATCACCTGTTTCTTCCAAGGCCTGAAGCAGAGCTTTTTCTTGCTCAATAGACAGAAGTTCATAGCGAGCAATTTGTCTGAGGTAGGCAGTCAAAGGATCAGTTTTAGAAACTTGAGACTGATAGAGAGTTAGTTCTTTGGAATCTGGAAGTACTACGTCGGGAAGCGTCTCACCATCCCAGACCTCTTCAGGTTCAAAATCATCACTTTGCTCATGATCGGTCTGATCAGAATCATTGTCGCGATTGATCACAAAGCTATCGCCTTTGACCTCGATCACGTCAGATGATTTTGATTTTTGAACCTTTTTAACCATAGTCACAACATAAGAGTTTTAAGTGCAAACGCAAGGGGCTTTAGTCTAATTCTTGTCATCTTTTGCTAAAGATTTAGATTTCTCATCCACTAAATGGCGATAGCGCATCAAACGCATAGCGAAGGGTCCGTAGTGTAAGTGTACAGGAATCGCAGAAAATCCATCGGACGGATAATCCCACGTCCCAAGGAATTTAGAAAACTGATCGAGTAGTTCAGTTGTAATAATCTCCTCAATGTCCCCGCGCCAAGGAGGTATGATAAGTTTAGAGCGAGCCTTATCTACATCTTTTTTAATATAACCCTTAAATTTATTGATGAGATCGCGACGCTCAACTTTTTGAGTTGGGTCATAACTAATCCAATTACGTCTAAGCCAGTTAAGCATTTTATTGGAAATTTTTAAATCAAACTTCACTGTCATTTTTCCTGCGACTTTATTGACACGATCAAACTCACCTTGATTCACATCAAAGTGCACCGAAAAACGTTTGCGATAGGGATTATAAAATAAGTCTCGCCCTACTAATTCAACTGTAAGTGCTTCTTCATAAGTCATCGTGCCTTTAAGTTTTTCAATTGCAGCGCTTGCCCAATCGGTCCATGAGCGATCAAAACTTGCACGCATAAGCCCTTGAGACTGATCGTAAGTATTGCTCCAAATTAAAAAATTTGGAACACCACTAAGTAGCGCTTTAAACTGACCGGCCAAGAGAAGATTTTCCTCCAGGCTTCGACTCTCCAGTAAGTTCTTCACACGTTCATCTGGATCGTTGTAATTAACTCCTATTTCTCTAAAACGTGAACAATAGAGTCTTCTAGCATCAGAGTAAACATCAGGTGAGCCGATGGCCCTTGGCATACGCCTTCTAAATTCTGCTTCATCAGACTTTCGACAAACAAGACCACGACAAGCAATTCTGTTAGTGAGTCCATTTGATTCAAGTGAGATAGCCTGACTACTTTTATTAAAGGTTAGTTTTTTTCCATCCATCTGTCTGGCAATAAAAGACATAATAACGGGGTCACGAACTAGAGGTGTCATAAGACGTGTATCCTCTGTCGTATTGGACCACGAGCAAAATGACTTAAACAATTCTGTACTCCAATAAAACTCTCTTTTAAGTCTCTCCTCTTTAGAGGCAATCGACATGAGTTTTTGTGGAAAGAAAACATTGTCCTCAATACTTGGAAGAATATCACTTTGATTTTCATTCCATTGAAACATTAAGTTTTTTAGTAACTCTTTTTTTGAAATAATTGTTAGGTTCTGTGAACACCAACTGCCCACGAGATTTGTACTAAATTGTTCAAAGTCTTCATTTGAAACCTGTAGCGCTTTGCCATAAGCTGGCAACGCTCTCACCAATAGATCAAGACCAATATATTGCAGTGTCGATAGCATCGTACGAGAGGCTTGTTCGAATTGGTCACTCGATGGATATCGAAGTTCCTGTGAACGGTCCTTAGAGCAAAACTGCTGAAGATTTTCGCCCTCTTCAATAAATCCACGATAAAGCGCCACTCTTTCACGATCGCCCTCGTTGCCTTTACCTAAAGTGTCTTTAGATGATTGAAAAACATTAAACAACGGATCTGTTTCACGCGACTTTACCGTCGCTGAGTACTCTCCAAGAATAAGACTCTCGAGCGGAACTAGGGCAAAGCAAGTCTGGGCCAGAGCTAGTGAGGCCATCCATGTGGTCAAAATTTTCCCGACCAAATTCATCTGGATCTTTCCTTGATCTTTTTTAAGTTATCGGCAAAGTGCCCGAAAAGATAAGCGTGAGAACCTTAATAGTGATATTTTGCCTGGCCGTAGTCTCTTCGGCGAATGGCTTTCAAATCGACCTCAGTGAGCGAGGTAGTAGCACTGGTACGCTCTCGGCCGATGATTCAAGCTTACAAGAGCGTGATCAACAGGAAGAGTCGAGTAAACGTGCCTCTGATCTTAGGGACCTGAGACTTGCTAAGTACGCTCTGCTCGCCGGTGATACCGCCAAGGCCGAGCGCTATATCGAGCGACTTGGGAGCGATCATCCTAGGCTTTCGCATATCGTAGATCGCTATCTGGCCCTCTCTGCCTTTATGCAAAATGATTATCTTAAAACTTATAATAACCTTAAAAGTGAGCGCCTCAACTTAATTAGCTCTTATGAAGAGATCTGTTTGCTCAGGCTTTTGAGCTTATTTGCGCTGGGAAAAAATCATCCCGATTATAATAAAATCGCGCCTGAATATGACAATTGCCGAGTGATCACAAACAAATACACCAATACAGAACACTTTTGGCTGACCAATATGAAAAATATTGCGACCGGTGATATTGCTAAACTTCCCGGTAGCAAGCTAACTGACTTTACTTCCATCTTAGTTAGCGACGATACGACAAGGCTTTGGATGAAGTTAGCCCTCTATAGTAACCGCGAGAAGCTTATTCTTAAAAATATTGGACTCTTACCAGAGGAATCTTACCGCAATATTGGCATCAGAGAACTGCTGGGGATGGCCTACTATAGAGATGGCAATCTTGAGCGCGCAAAAGAATTTCTCGAAGATTTAAATACACCCAATGCTGATAATATTCGTGGAGATATGGCATTAACAAAACGCGAATGGGAACTAGCTTATGGTCATTTTAGGTTGGCGCTTAAACGTAAAGATGATTCCCTCAATGCTTTGGAGCGCGCTATTCCTCTAACTTGGCTGCTTGAGCAATGGCAGGATGGACTGGATTTAATTTCACGTTATGTCGGCGAAGATTACGACCCGATCAAGCTTTTGGCACTAGAGACATCGCTTCGAATTCGCTTAGGCCAATACGATAAGGCGGATGGAAATCTTCGTTATCTTACAAGTAAGCTCCTCGGTTCTGCTCCGCTTGATATTCAACTGATGAAAAGTTTTGTCTCGCTTATGCGAGGTGATCTCAAGCAGCTCAAAGAAAGCTCGGCCATAGCATGCAAAAGCTTTGATGGACTAAACTGTTGGATTGCAGACCAATTATTGGTTTGGGATGATTTAAGTAAGACAAGTAAGCGTACTGACGAAGTCAACGCTTCGATCAAAAGCGTCGATTTCATGATGTCTGAAGCTAAAAATGATATCACTCCACTGACCGAAAAAGTTCTAATTGATCAACGCGATATTGAAGAGCTTGATAGTCGCGAAATTAAACTTCAGCTTCAATAAAAGTATTGCAACTGAAGATTAAGTCCATCCTCAGAACGTTCATCCTTACTCGTGAAGCGTGAACTTTCGAGTTCAAAAAATTGAGTTTTACCAAAGACGCTTAAGCCTACGGTCATCTTTCGACTTACCCAATATTCAGCGCCAAGTCGAAGGTGATAACCCAGAGAGCTTTTCACATCAACGTCTGCCTTCGACTTTGGAAGCGTTAACAGCATTCCAATGTCAGCAATCATAGCAAAGCGGTTGGTTCTAAAAAACTCTGTTTCGAGTGTTAGATCAAATGTAGGGATAGTAAAGCGAGACCATTCGTTTATGGTACTCGAGTTCTCCACAGGATGATTATAGATAAAAGTTTGCTCTAACGAAACGATACCACTCATTGCCACTCT
>PBCC01000060.1 GCA_002716825.1 Halobacteriovorax sp.
GAGCAACTCACAGTTGATGCTGGTCTTGGTATGGGTTCCGGCGAACGCAGTGGTCGACTCTTTACCAACGCTGATTTTGAGATTTTTCCAGATTATATGCGCCAACCGCGCGTTGCTCTTCGCGCCGGCTTTGAATACGCAAAAGAATTTGGAGCTGCAAAAAATATTCTTTCAATCGCACCAATGGTTTCTAAAGGCCTAGCGATTTCAGGCAAAGAAGCTTTTCCATTCGTATCATTGCCAGTTGCCATGAATCTTAATACCGATACAAAAACTTATGAGAGCACTATCTCTCTTAATACAGGTATCAATGGTCACCTTCCATTTGAAGGCTACCAAAACCTTATCGGTAGTGCGGAAATTCAAGTCGGTCTAAAAGACAGCTTCACAGGTGTTCTTGTTGGCCTATCTTACCCACTAAACTAAGTTGCAAAGTCCAAAAATAGTTTTAAGCGATTTTGATGGGACCCTAACTGATCATACAGAGTTGGGTCCCGTTTTTTTTGAAATCATCGACTTTCTTAAAAAAAGAAAAATCCCTCTTTTAATCGTCACAGGACGATCACTATCTTGGGGTCACTTCCTCTTAACTCACGTGTCTTATCTCAAGGGAGTCATTGTCGAGGGTGGTGGAGCCTATCTATGGCGCGATTCTAACGGCGATATTCATGAGCACGGCTTTGTCAGTGCCAAAGATTTGGCCAGACTTGAAGATGCGACAATTGAAATCAAAGAACGCTATCCAAAAATTCGCTTATCTGCTGATAGCTTTGGCCGAAAGTACGATCGAGCGATAGAGTTGCACGACCTGGAAAAGAAACCAAAAACACATCAAGAAATTGAAAGTTTTCTGCACGCCAGTGGTATTCATTTCTCATGTTCTAATGTTCATATGAATTTTTGGGCAGGTGATATCTCAAAACAAAATGCCAGCCAATGGTTTTTAGATCAAAATAAGCTAACCAAAGATCAACTCGTCTATTTTGGTGACTCCATGAATGACCAAGGAATGTTTGCAAGCTTCCCCTACACGGTAGGTGTTGCCAATATTGCTTCAATCCTAGGCAAACTGAATCCGGCTCCGGTTCATATCACCAAAGCAC
Organism: Halobacteriovorax sp.; assembly: GCA_002716825.1. Taxonomy (GTDB): domain Bacteria; phylum Bdellovibrionota; class Bacteriovoracia; order Bacteriovoracales; family Bacteriovoracaceae; genus UBA4207. The sequence continues at coordinate 1,104 of PBCC01000060.1, forward strand.
CTGGCCCCCATGGTGTGATGGAAAGACTGAATCAAATTTTTTGAAAATACTCTTCTAGAGTAAGCTCAATCGTCTTCTCTAGCTTTGAGATTTGAGTACTTGTTTTCTTTTCAATCCAATCTCTCAGATCTTTTGGAATATGAGATCTGAAAATTCTGCGCTCACTCATATAATTGATACATAGCCCGACAGCGTGAAGAGAGTGTCTTGGTAACTCCATAAGCTCGTGCTCTTCTTTTGTGGCCAGTAAATCCTTAAAACGTTGAAACATTTCAAAATGACCTAAGTAAAGTTTATCACCAACCAGCGGCAGGCCATGGGCCATAGCGTGAACGCGAATTTGGTGTTGTCGTCCGGTTTGTGGGAAGGCAAGGCCTAAAACATACTCGCCGCTAACTTCAAGAATTTTAAACAATGTCTGGGCGTGCTTGCCCCGACTATCACCCTCGGGAAAATGCTCAATATATACGCGCTTTAGTCCGTCCCCTGCATTGTCGAGTCTCTCATTGGCCCAAAACTCAGTTTCACCGTTCCATGCAAGATTCTTTGCCATAAAGAAATAGGCTTTCTTAACCCGATCCTCTTCAAACTCTTTGGTAAGTAAGTTTGCAGCTTTTGGATTTTTTCCAAGTAGCAGTACGCCAGACGTTTCACGATCAAGTCGATGAATCGAGTGGACTGTGTGACCAGTCTTGGCCTCAAGATAAACAGTGGCGCAGTTAAAGAGGTGGCGCCCGGTTGGATGAGTCGCCATATAAGCGGGTTTTGAAATAACCGCCAGTTGTTCGTCTTCGTAAATGATTTCGGGATCAAGCTGTAGTTCAATCTTCTCGCCGTTCCACCACTCATCTTCGTGGGAACTCTTAGTCGTGACTAGTGTCACGTGATCGCGAAAAGCAAGCTTCATGCTCGGTCTAATTTTACCAGGACGACCTTCAATCGTGATATCACCTGATTCGATTTTCTTTTTGACCATCTGCCTCGACCAAGACTCGAGATGAATTTGCATATATTGATCGAGCCTCATGCCGGCGTGTTCCTCATCCACCATATGGGTGGCGCGGTACTGCGTCGGCGTGAAGCTTTTAGATATTAAAGTCATAGGACTAGGTTAATATCGCTCTTTGATCAAGAATTGAAGCAATCTTATGGCACCACTCATGGAATACTTATACTTATTCACCATATTATCCACCACAGAGTGAATTTGCTTACGATGATCCTCTGAAAGTGGGGTTGAGACTTCATCGCCCTTTTTCTTACTCGACAGCTCAGCTTCATAGAAAACCAAGTTTCTTGAGACAGTTTCGATAACTTTTCTTTGCTCGCTTCTAAAGCTCTCTTGCAGTCTTCTGACTAGATCAGGGAAAACGGCCGTATAGGAAATTTTCTTACCTGGGTTATCGAGATAGTGAGCGCCAAGTTTTGAAATAAGATGGGATCTAAACTTTTGCACGTCTTCTTTAAGTGCAATGGACTGTTCAAATTCCTTGATGAAATAATCATCACCTTCTTCATATTTACCGGTGATATTATTTTTAATCTTCTCGCCTTTAATCAACGCATTAACATTGAGCACGTAACGAGTGATGTACTCCTCGTAAGACCTCTCATCCACAAGCCCAAGACTTGATCTGACTTCTTCGTCGGCAAGATCAAGGCAATAGTCTTTAATCAGGGCCAAGAACCTAGTCGGGTGATGAAAGTCAGCCTGGGCCGTCATATTTAAAAAGTCGTAATCATTCTTTTTGGTAATCAAGCGCTGTAGATACTCAAGCACTTCAACAAAGGTCACGACTTTGTAGCGCGAGGTGAGTTTATAAATAATACTTTTAAGATCGCGTGGAGAAAGTCCAAATTTACCTTGATAGAGGTTATCGTTTTCAAATTCCTCCATCGCCTCATTCCAAGATTGAGTCATCAGCTGTCTTGCTTCTGAGTCAAAACGCTCGGGAATTTGGTGTTCGGCGTAAAAACGCGCTTTTTCCATCGGGTTTAGTGATGAAAGAATCTCTGCCACCTTCTTGTCTTCAAAGTTCTTGGCAAGCGAAGCGCGAAGTCTAGTCATGACGGCAAAAAGACAAAGTGCTCTAAGCGCATGGGGCTCAAATTGAGCGCTATCACTTAGCCCTTCAACTTGTTCCATATAGATTTTCTCTTCCTCAAGATAATTGAGAAGATAGGGAACTTTAATGAAATTAAATCGCCCTTTGAAAGAATTAAAATCTGGGTGCTGCTTGAAAGCAGCAAGATGAACTTCGTTACTCGTACCGATAAAGAAAATATCGAGCTCAGTTAATATGCCCTGAAGATTTACCGTACTCGATTCCATTGTCATCAGCAGATACTTATAGGTATCGAGTGGGCGCTTAAGTAGGTCTGAATATTCTAAGATCCCGCGATTGGCGAGAACGGCCTCACCTTGAAGTGAATAAAGATTGAGCGATTGAAGACTTGGTGGCAGCGAAGCCAGGCGCTTGTCCATCGTAATTTGTTGCATACGCGCATCGACATGAAGTTGCGGTTCGATGGTAACGGCGCCACTTGAGTAACGACGAGAGATAAAAAATCTCTCGACACGAATATGTTTTAATACTTCTTGATGGCGACCTTTGTAGTTCTTAAGAAGAGCATCGTAGATCATGCGATTACGTTTAGATAAGTCACCGCGATACAGATAGCTCTTTTTAACCGCATCTAATCTAGCAGTATCACCTTTAAGAGAACTTTCCAAAATATCTTGGCGGTACTCCTTTGGGATAAGTAGCAGCGGGTGATCTTTAAGTTCAGAAGGTAAAATGGCACTAATATCTTTATCTTCTAGGTAAGCATAAGTTGAAATATTACGATCAGTTGGAGTCGAGGCCAATCCCAGCGAGCCTTTCACAAAACTATCAATAGGAAAGATCCAGCTAAAGGTATAGAGCGCACCATCATCAGTGACTGAGTATTCTTCAGCGCCCTTCATCAACTTTCTTACGATTGACGATTTTGAAGAACCATTGGGACCCACCAACAAAATGAATTTATTGTTGAAGCCTTCTTCCTGAAAGTTTCTAAGATTCGAAACAAGCCCTCTAACAATCTTTTGTTGGCCATGTACTGCTGGAGCATCGCTATGTTTAATATCAAATAATTTATAACCACCTTTCTCATCAAGACCGTAGTGATTAAGCATATCTAAAATATATTGGAATGAAGGTCGGCTTTCTTTAAGAGGGTTACTCTCAAATCTTTCCATATAATCGCTAAAGGCCAGGACTTCTGCTCCTGCATCGCGATCGTGTTCAGCTTTATCAATCCAATTAATACTCATATGGCCCCCGGGCATTTGTTCCCTTATAGTGTCAATTATAGCCTTTATGTCCGAAGAGAACTACAAGTGCCTAAATCTGGAATTTTTAAACTCTTGTCAATTATCACTTTGCTAGCATTGTCTGCATTTGTGGTCAGGTATTTCATTGAACAAGAGAAAACCAAGCATTTGATTCAAGATACTCAAGAGAAGCTAGAGATCGCTAGAGCAGCTTCAGAGCTGCTTGCGCTGTGGCGCAGTGGTGATCCGACGATGCTAGCCCCATTTTGTCGAGAGCTCTTCGATATCGAAGTAAGTTACTCCGATCATTATTTTAAGTGTAACCCGGACTATATGAAATGTTTATTGGCCCAGCGTCCAAGCTTTGGCAATATTCGCGTTTCATGGCATCGAGTGGTCTCTGCCGCGCCTGGAAGAGATTGGGGCTTGGCGCTTAAACTTGAACACAAAAAACATATCGAGACACTCATTCTTGGTGATAGCTGTTCGCAGATCAATCTTCCCCAAAGAAGATATAGCTTTAAAGCAAAAAATAGCGATATTAGATGGGATAATTTCGATCGCGACATATGGATTGATCGAACACCTGTGAACTGGAGATCCATTCAAGAATGGAGCAGATCACAAAATATAAAGTTGAAAAATGTAGAACTTGATAAAATACAAATCAAGTTTAGGCACCTTCCGGCCGTGGGGCTGACTCAAAAGGAAATGGATTTATATTGTCGCTACCGCGGAAAAAGAATCGCTTCGGCCCATGTCTTTGAAGCCGCTTCTTATCATCCACGAAATAAGAACGAGGTTAGGCCAAAACGAGTGGTTCGAACACCTTATCCTTGGACCATTTATAGAAAATCGGACTTTCTTTATAAAGCTAGAAAATCGAGATGGAAGCCTAATAAAGCAGACTGTCGAAAAGCTTATGTGGCCGGATGTGAAGAAGTTATCGCCATTGAAAATGCGAATGACGTGATTCCAACGTGGAGTGGTCTCATTGATACCCTTGGCGGAGTACCTGAATATCTTGAGAATCGCTTTGAGCCTAACGCCAATCTTTTCTTATCAAGCTCCGATCTTCCTGCCGCATCAACTTGGCACGAGTTAGGCAAGTATGCCACTTGGAATGGCGCAGGCTTTTCTCAAGCAGACTTTGTGATTGAAACAAAAGAAGAGATCTCTTTCCCGATTCTTCCTGGCTTTCGTTGTATGGAGGAAAAATAATGTCTGAGATTTTCCTTGCAACGTTTGTAAAACTTTGGATCTTCTCATCTCAGTTACTGGTGCAGCCTCATGCCGGTGATGTACCGGGTGCTTGGCAGGAGTTGTCTCAAACTTCAACACATTGCTTGATGTACCGAGCACCACTAAAAGCGCAGGCTAGTGGTGAGTTGGCGATTTACAAAAGAAAAAAGAAACAGCCTGTTTAGACAGTATTGTCGGATTAAGCTTGCGCAGTTTAGAAGTTGATAGCAGACCCAAACTTGAATTTAAAAATAGCCAGCTAAAATTAACCGTCGTCACCAATCAGCAAAGTGCGGAAAAAACTTTTCCAGTATGGGGTGAGCCCGATGCAAAACTTCGCGATGCTTATATTGGGGCGGTTAAAAGTAAATCCAAATTTCTAAATATTGGTGAACGTTGTGGCGAAGATTGCAGCCTTTGTCCCAGAGGGTATTCATGGCTTATCGGCAAAGAAGAAGTCTACAGAGCTTGTCTAGATCCAGCTGCTTGTGGAGATAATGGCGAACCGGCTTGTTACTTAGGCTCTGATTGGTATCAAGGTGATACTTTGTGTCGCGAAAACTCAAAGGTTGGTTGGTGTAAGCCTGGGCTTAAAACTCGCTGCTCTGAGGAGACGGGCTACCTTGAGTGCGAATAGCTTGGAATTCTTCTTCAATTTGAGTCTGTTCTACAATTTCATGTCCCCAGAATTTCGCAGGCTTTAGCTCATTTTTAGATTCTTTAAGAAGCTCAGTGCGAATTCGTTGAGTCGCCTCACCTTCAAATGGAATATGGCAATCGTTTGTCGAATGGAAAATCTTGTCACAGACGCGCAAGGGCGCAAGTAAGGTGACCACCGGTTGTTGTTTAGAATCGGTTTGATCAAATTCAATGCGAGCACGGGAAAGCCAACCACCAAGACCAGGTGACATGATGACGGGAATATTATTAACAACTCCAGCAGCGACTCTATTGGGACTAGCAATGGTGAGGTTAATCGTATTCGGCGGAATACGACTTAAAAGTTTTTTGAGTTCGTCTCCTTCATTAGGACAGACGAGTTGGTCCGAATTTTCATTATTGCTATGGCAGGCACTATCGACATTGGCCAATAGGATCGTAAAGTCCACATTTTGATTTGTGAAATGTTTCTTCACTCTTAAAACACCAAGCACTGTGTCTTCAAAAAAGAGCCCCTTGGCTTTGTCGGGAGAGTCCTTTCTTACGTTCTTGTAACCGGTTACTGCCATGATTCCAATTTTGAAATTTCCCTTCTCTACAATACGCCAGTTTTTAATCGAAGAGTTTTCAAAAGATTTGGCCTGATTCAGATCGATCAAATTTGAAATAACATAGGGTGCTTCAAGAAGATCAGTATTAGTACCAACACTGGAGAGTTCTTTTTCAGTAAACGCGAGTGCATCAAAATTCATACGATTAAGAAAATGTGATGTTTGTTTGTGATGAATAATGCCGGCCAAAGAATCAAATGATCCACCAGTATCCAGCCATAGAGACTTTACTTCAGTTTTGAGTTTTGAAACTTCACGGTAAGCAAGTAGTAGTGGGGCTCCGCCATAGGAGACAGGGGAAGGCTTTGAGTCAGAAAAGAGAGCTTGCTGTTTATTTAAATTGCCTGCGAGAGTGCTGGTGGCAAATACTTCGACAACATTTTTCTGTTTTGTCGGTGCATCGAAATCAGCTTCGACGTAGCGAGACTTTTGAATCTCTAGCTTTGTACAGCTGACAAAGAAGACTAAGAGTAGAGTATTAGTAAGCGCGAATTTTAGATAATTTCTCATATGCCTTAATTAAAGCATCTCCGACTTGATCATACCACTGGGCATCTGAGCACATGCCAAGAGAAATTCTTACGGCGCCGCGACCAACGTCATCACTGACGGCCATGGCGCGAAGAACCTTACTGGTAACGGGCTCGTTATCAGAACAAGCGGAAGAGGTCGTTACGTAGATTCCTTGGCTTTCTAGTTCGATTTGAACTGCTTGGCCGTGGACTCCGGGCAAAGAAATAAATGATGTGCTGGCCAATCTTGGAGCATCGCCACCTAGAACAACCAGCTTTGGAAACTTTTCTTTAATACGAGCTTCAAAAGCGTCGCGTCTGGCGCGAAGCTGTTCTAGCTTTTCATAGTTCTTGGCAAAAGCATCAAGGGCCACGGCCAAAGTCTCGTTGCCAATATAATTTTGAGTGCCACCGCGACGTCCGCGCTCTTGGCCGCCACCGATAACCAATGGTTTAAGATCAGTGGGGTCTTTGACCAGTAGGATTCCCGTACCAGGCATGGCACCAATTTTGTGACCAGACATGAATGCGAAATCGGCACCACTTTCAGCAAAGCTAAAAGCCGTCTTACCAATGTATTGAGTTGTATCGCAAACAAACGGGACATTATGTTTTTGGCAGCTGGCACTCATTTCTTTGTACGGTTGGATGACACCCGTTTCGTTATTGGCGGCCATCACGCATACCATGGCCACTTGATTGGCGCGCTCACCTAAAATTGTATCGAGATGCTTATGATCAACCTGACCATTTGGCAGGGTTTGCAAAATGACTTTTTCAAAACCTTTTTCAGCGTAGTGGCAGGCAAGGTTAACGACGGCCGAGTGCTCAATACCAGAGATGATAATAAGTTTCTTTTGATCTTTCACACCGTCAGTTAAGAGGTGATAAAAAACATGACTTAGACCTTCTGTTGCACCTGAGTTGAAAACTAACTGACCAGGTTTTGCACCTAAGACTTTGGCGCACTCTCTTCTGGCCTTCTCCATCGCTCCATTACATTTTTGCGCAAGGGCGTGAATGGCATTGGGATTGGAATAGGGACCTTGATTTTCAAGTCTGGCCATAAGGTACTGACGGACTTCTTCGCAAACAGGTGCACTACCATTGTAATCGGCATAAATCATATTCAACTCACAACTAAACGATCGCTAACATTCTCTCAAGGGCAACCAGTGAAGAACGTTTAAGCTCGTCAGAAACTTTAATGACATTAATAGGTTTATTCTCTTTGATCGCACGGAAGCTGGCAAGCAACCAGCGAGGTCTTACACGGTACATTGTGGTGCAAAGACATTGATACGGAGAGAGTGAAATAATACTTTTATCAGTATGTTTAGCCTGAAGTCGTCCTACTAAATTAATCTCAGTGCCAACGGCGAATTTAGAACCAGCAGGAGCCTTCTCTATTTGATTGATAATATAGGCCGTGGAGCCAGCATCATCGGCCGCTTGGACCACATCAAAAGAACATTCTGGATGAACGATCACGGTACGATCAGGCTCACGAGTCTTAAGATCTATAATTTGCTGCTTATTGAAACCTTGGTGAACTGAACAATAGCCGTACCATAAAATAACTTTTGCCTTGGCCACTTGCTCAGGAGTTAAGCCACCGTTTCGCATATTGGGGTTGTAGACCACCATTTCGTCCAGACCAATACCAAGCTTGTAACAGGTATTTCTGCCAAGATGTTGATCGGGAAAAAATAAAAGCTTTTGGCCGCGATTAAGTGCCCAAGTAATAACTTTTTCAGCGTTGGATGAAGTACAAATCGATCCATCGTTATCGCCGACAAAAGCCTTAAGCGTAGCGGCGCAGTTGATATAAGTAATAGGAATAATTTTGTCGCTTGTGCAGGACTTCATCCACTCCCAAGACTTGTCGATATCATCTCGTTTGGCCATGTCGGCCATAGAGCATCCAGCGCGAAGGTCTGGCAAAATAACAGTCTTACCCTGAGTAAGGATATCTGTGGTTTCCGCCATAAAATGAACGCCGCAAAACACAACATAAGGCTTGTCGATTTTAACGGCTTCTTTAGCCAGAGCGAGTGAATCACCGGTGATATCAGCGTAACGAATCACATCGTCTTGCTGATAGTGGTGCCCAAGCACAACGACGCGATCCGAGAGTTCAGCCTTGATCTTATCCATCTCAACTAAAACTTGCTCATCGCTTAGCTCTTCTTCGCTAATGAGTGGCAGATGCTCAGTTTCAACTTCAGATTCTTCAAAAAAATTAATCATAAAATTCCAATCAAAATTTAGTCGATGACGTCGAAGCCTTCGTCCATCCAGGCCATGATTCCGCCTTCAAGGTTTGTTAGGTCAGAGTAGCCTTGCTCTTGTAAAAAAGTAGCAGCATTCATCGAGCGTTTTCCTGAGCGGCACTGAAGAATTAATGCTTTATCTTTTGGTAACTCAGCAAATCTAGCTTCGAGTTGTGACAATGGGATAAACACGGCGCCAGGAATATGGGCTTCATCCCATTCGGCCTGCTCACGTACATCGACGAGGACGAGGTTTTTTTCTTTTCCAAGCTTTTCATTAAGCTCATTTACTTCCATGGATTTGATCATAAAAACTCCTAATTATTTGCCAGTGATATCTATTTTAAAAACCCAGGTCAACGTAATGCATGGCCTCTTGCGCGGCGGGCCAACGCAAAACGTGGGCCTATAACCGTACTGTCAGTTTGTAGGACCAAAATTTTGACTAACCGAGAAAGGCCCACTACAATTTTTAAGAGCTTACACTTTTTTTGTTCGGGTGACTCAAGGAAGCAATGAGTTAAAAAGCCCGATAGGAGTGATCATGGAAGTTATCACGGTTGCCAATAATAAAGGCGGCGTTGGTAAAACAATGCAGTGCTATCAATTAGCCTGCCACTTGGCCAACAAAGGGCATAAAGTCCTTGTTATCGACTTAGATTCCCAGGCGAATTTAAGTTCTACTTTTGGTGTGCAGATTCAGCGCACGTTGATCCCAGAGTGGCTCATCGGCGATGTTGAAGCAGAGGAAGTCGTTGTCGCTTCGGCGGGGGATGAAGAGTTTCATCACAACATCTCTCTTATTCCATCAAGTCGTCACTTGGCGAACCTAGCAAAGCTGCTGATTCTCTCAGAGAATGAAGTCAGAAGAAATGCTGGACGCAAAGAACGTCTCTTAAGAAAGCGCTTGGAAAAACTTACTGATCATTACGACTATGTCGTTATTGATACTCCTCCAATGCTTGGTGATGAGTTGATCATGGCCCTTGTTGCATCAAATAGAATTTTGATTCCAACACAGGCTCAAGATTACAGCATCGATGGTCTTGAAGAGCTCATGGATACTTTTGAAATTATCCGCGAAACAGAAAATCCAAAGTTAGAGTTTTCGATTATCCCATCCATGGTCAATGCTCGTCGTAAAATCGAAAAGCAACGCATGGGCGAGCTTGCAAGTTCATTCCATATTACAACTCCAGTTCGTAACTTGGTTGATATGCAGGAATCGATCTCAACAAAAAAACCTATCTTTATGCTTGGATCAAAAAGTCAGGGCAAAAAAGATTACGAAGCACTTTGGGCTTCACTTAACTTGCAATAAAAAGAGGCTTTAAGCATGACTAAGAAGTTTGCTGCGCGAGTTACTAAAAAAGAACGTCAAACAATTGATCTGTCTGATCGTCTAGGGAAGGGATCTGATCTGATGAGTCGCCTTGAAGATAATCATCTTCTTCAAGGAGCTCGTTTAGAAGAGCTACGCCTTAAAGACATCGTCGTTAAAGATCAGGTTCGCACTAAGTTTAACGATTCCTCGTTAAAAGAGTTAGCGGCGAACATTAAAGAGAATGGATTGATTCAACCCCTCGTGGTTCACCGCGAAGGTAATCATTTTGTTCTAATCTGTGGTGAGCGTTGCTTTAGAGCGATGAGTTCAATTCCTCTAGAAAAAGCTCCATGTTTTATCTTAGAAGAAAAGACTCACGAAGAATTGATGGCGATTCAGTTTTCTGAAAACTCATCACGTGAAGCCCTACACTTTATTGATAAGGCTGACGGTATTCTCAATTATCAAAGAGCAACAAAAGCGAGTGAGAGAAAAATCACTGCAGCTCTTGGTATTTCTAAGTCGGAAGTTCATCGCTCTCTCCTCATTGCCAAGATGCCTAAAGATATTAAAGAGGCGGCTAAGCAACACAATACTGAAAAGTATGTTCTGCTTGAGTACGATGCACTCGATAGAGGCGCTCTTAAGGATAATGTTAAGAAGCAAATTCTTGATGGCTCACTAACGAAGCGTGCTCAACTTAAGCGCGTCGTCCGTAGCGGTGGCGTGGTTAAGGCCGGCAAGAAAATGAGAAAGAGCCCTGAGCTGCCAAAAGGTCTAACTGCTAATGCTTTCCTCAAAGTGATGAATGCTAAGAGCAAAGATATGGCGCTGGATGATGCGACTAAAATGGCGCTAAAGCGTCTACTTGATGAAACTAAGGATCTGGTGGACATGTAAGTCCCCGATAATGTGTGCTGTGTAAGACCCCGGTCGTCCTAGTATGGGATTACCGGGGTTTTTTTGTTGGTAGGGGCTTGGTAGGGGCAAACTTGGCACCACCTTTGCTTATTAATAAAAGAGAGACATCATAGAATAACGAGATTCTGGGGAGTTAACTGATGAAACTGGTTGCCTATTGCCACCAGCTAAAAACGATATTGATCGACGGCCGTCTAAGTCTTCGACACTTCGTTTGCATTTTGGGAATGCTTGGAGCCGTAATGGCACCAGCTGCAGACGTATATGCCCAAAGAGCACCATCACGCGCGCCCGCTAATTTTATTCCCGATGATCAGATTGAACCTCTGCCACTTGAGCAGCGTCTTTGGATTCAAGAAGTATTAGTAGAAGATCAAGCTGGCGTTCTCGAATCTATGCGCAATAACTTCGAGCATTGGCAGCAAAAAGAAGAATATGTTCGTCGCTGGAAAGTTGAAGCTGTGGGCCCACTTGCTACACCTACGGCCGAGCAGAAAAAATCATATCTTATGAAGCAGCTTTTAAAATACGCCGATAAAAGATTATCGGGTGAAATTAAGAATGCTGAGGAAGGATCAACTTTCCATAATATTGGTCAGGTTGAGCAGGCCCTTCGTCCAAATGCTGAAGCTAAGATCTCATCTAAAGTGAGTCTTAAACTTCGTGCACGCGTACTTCAGGGTAAAGCCATTTTATTGGTTAACAACCCTTGGGTTGGCTACCACGCTACTATTAAGATGAACGGAAGCGTTGATATGCACCTTGAGAAAGAGCTGAAAGACTTCGGAGTGCGCACTGCTGTCGATTACCAAGTTAAAGACGGAATCTATGTGGCACGAGTGGAGAAGTCGATTACGACTGAGATATCAGCTCGCTTTAGCGCAACGCAGGATATCGATAAAGCACCATTTAAATCTGAATCAGATTCACGCATCGAGCTAACGTACAGTCGCGGATTCTAAATACCCTAAATTTTTAAAAAAAACGTTATCAATTGACGACTCCAGGAGTAGTTTATGAGGCAAATTCATGACTGGAGTAAGCTATGGCCGATGGTCTATTTGATAGTCCTCTTTTTAAGGACGCCTTTGAACAACTCGAAGATGCTGCCTCGATTATGGGTCTCGATCCCAATATTGCAGAACGATTAAAATATCCTAAGCGCGCACTTCAAGTTGCTGTGCCTATTCGTCTTGATCATGTAACGGTTAAAACTTTTATGGGCTACAGAGTTCAACACAATATGACTCTCGGGCCTGGTAAAGGTGGTATTCGTTTTCACCCACACGTAGATCTTTCAGAAACTGCAGCGCTTGCCATGCTTATGACTTTTAAGTGTGCGCTAGTTGGCCTACCTCTTGGTGGAGCTAAAGGTGGTATCTGTGTTGATCCTAACGAACTTTCTCGTCAGGAACTTCAATCTCTTACTCGTCGTTATGCTACAGAAATTTCAATGATCGTTGGACCAAACATTGATATTCCGGCTCCAGATATTGGAACTGATGGACAAACAATGGCGTGGTTCATGGACACATACTCACAACTTAAGGGCTATACAGTTCCTGGAGTTGTAACAGGTAAGCCAATCGCGGTTGGTGGATCTCTTGGTCGCGCTGAAGCTACTGGTAAAGGTGTTGCTTACTGTATTAACTTCGCTGCCGAAAAACTTGGAATGGAAATCAATGCCAAGACAACGGTTGCGATTCACGGCTTTGGTAAAGTTGGTATTCCTGCAGCTGAAGATCTTCGCGCTCAAGGTGCCAAGATTGTCGCCGTATCAGACGTATCGGGTGCAATCTATAACGAAGACGGTATTGATCTCGATGCCGCTATCAATTGGGTGAAAGGCAGAAAGTTCTTAAAAGATATGCCTGGAATTAAAGTAATTTCTAACGAAGAGCTATTGGCGTTAGATGTTGATATCTTAATCCCTGCTGCTATTGATGGTGTAATCACTAAAGATAACTGCCGCAATGTAAAAGCAAAAATCATTGCTGAAGGCGCCAACGGACCAACCACCCGCGAAGCGATTAAGCACTTAACAGAAAGAGGGGCTTTCATTATTCCTGATATTCTATGTAACGCTGGTGGTGTGATTGTTTCTTATTTTGAATGGGTTCAAGGTTTACAGAATTTCTTCTGGAGCCTCGATGAAATCAACAATAAGATGCACGCCATTCTTCGTGAGTCTTTTGATCGCGTCGTTCTTGCTTCTGAGACATTTGATGTTGATATGAAGCGTGCGGCATTGATTGGAGCGCTTAGAAGACTAGAAAAGGCCATGAGGCTTCGCGGTCTTTTCCCTTCATAAGCAATTTCGTCATTTTACGACTTAGCGGCGTACCTTAGTGTACGCCGTTTTTTTTTCCTGCTACGCTCTTAGTATGAGAATTATCCTTTTACTCTTACTCGTTCGAAGCGTTAGTGCAGCTGTACTTAAAAATGAAGTTGGCGGACTTAAACGCAAGGCCTTCACCCTTAAGGAAGCTTGTGAGGGTCTCGGACTCAAAGATAATTTATTGGTTGAGGCCATTGGCACAACTCAGCTCGATTGCATGGGGCGAACAGCAGAAGTTGCAAAGTTTTGCGAAAAGATTGAAAGTCGTGATGCTCTTCTTCGAGGTTTCGTTTCTAAATCAAAATCTCAAGTTTATTGCGAATACGGAACATCGGTATCGTTGAATCTTTCTTGTGATAAAGATCATTATACTTACTGTCAAAGTGCGAAAACAGGTTGTGAGCAGCTTAAGTCAGTCTTTGCTAAGTCGCTTGAACTCATGCACTCATCGCTTACAGGTACTCCAAAGGTTTTGAATTGCCACTTCTCAATATCTGATCCACTGCTGCCCAAAGCTCTTTAATTCTTAGAGTTTACTCCTCCTACGTTAGAACATTTAATGCACTTGTTGTGAGCGGAGGTACGCATGGGGACAAGTTTGTATGGGGTTATACCAGTTGGTAAAAGACTTAAGATTGTAGAAATCTTTGGATATTCTACAAAAGGTATTCCTGGACTGGAAATTGTTGGACTGAAAAACTTAGCGCGGCCAATAAGAGAGAAGTTCGTTTACCTAGGAAAAACAAAAGAAGTAACTTGTCCGCTTAGGCGCTACGTTTTGTGTGTGGAGAGTGCACTTGATAGTGATAAGTTCACAGAAGATGAACTGCGCTACCTAGAGTTTCCACTCCTTCTGCTCTACTGGAGCTTGGCCGGCATCGTTCAGATTGGAAACTTATCAGACTGCTTTGCCAGTGGAAGAATTGATCCCCAAGGTGTGATGTCCCCTTATGAATTTTCAAGTGAAGCGCTTCACTGGTTGGCCGCTAAAGGTGCTAGGTCTCCGCTTCGGTTGCTGGCCCC
>PBCC01000061.1 GCA_002716825.1 Halobacteriovorax sp.
AAGAGAAAGAATGGTCGTGTTCACTCTATGACTTATCTTATTTCAGATGATGCTTGTGATCTGATGTTTGCTCACTATCAAAACTTTATTAGAAACGGTGGGCCACATAATTACGGCTTTCCAGTCGACACATTGGCCGGCGAAGGAGCTGGGGGTTCGGCCTTTGGAGTCTCATTTTTGCAAGCCGCTAAAATAGATGATTCAAAACAACTAGACGCATGGTCTGGCAGTGTTTGGGTACCAAAGCAGTTTATTGGGCCCTATAGTGATCGACTCTATACACAGGCTGGAGAAGAGCCCTATATCAATGAACAAGGTGGAGATGATGTAAAGCTCATTCCCATGGTCTTAAAACCAAAGAAAACACAATGGGCGAAACCCAATGAACCAGGTGCAAAATATTTAAAATTCTTTGATCCAGATACTATGCATAGTTGGGTCGAAACTATGGATAAAGACTGGAATAACCAGGCCGATTACCAAAAGCGAACTTTTGGTAAATCGATCGACCTGGTTTTCGATTACAGAGATCGTTAAAAGCTCGTATTATTTGGCCTTGACCAAGTCAGCTGCACATCGGATATATTCCTCATCTCAAACGCAGCCTCACAATAACTTAAATAATAATTCCATTTGCGTTTAAAAACTTGATCAAAGCCAAGAGGATGAATCTCCCCCCACTCTTTTTTAAAAGCCTCACGCCACTGATTCAACGTTTTGGCGTAGTGTGTTCCGATATCTCGAAGGTTCACCAGATGCATGTCCCCAGTTTTGCGAACGGCACGGGTCATGGCCTCAACCGATGGAAGAAGTGAACCAGGAAAGATATGTTTTTGGATCCAATCAACTCCCTTTCGAAATTCATTATAGCGAGAATCTGGAGAAGTAATCGCTTGAATCGTTAACAAGCCTTCTTTTTTGAGAAGGCTTTGAAGCTTACCAAAATAGACTGGTAAAAATTCATGGCCAACAGCTTCAATCATTTCAATCGAGACGATTTTATCAAACTTACCTTCAAGGTCACGATAGTCGCAAAAAAGCAGAGTGACCTTATCTTCGATTCCAAGTTCCTTGGCGCGCTTTTTGGCAAAATTCAGCTGCTCGATTGAAATCGTCACTCCAGTATACTTACACCCATACTTGGAAACAGCATGCTCCATAAATCCGCCCCAGCCACAACCAATTTCAAGAACATGGTCTGCAGGCTGGATATTTAAATCATCACATAGAAGTTGATATTTATTAATTTGAGCTTGTTCTAATGTTGTCTCTTGGTCAGCGAAATAACCACAAGAGTACGTCATAGTCGGATCTAGCCATTTGCCATAGAAGTCATTTGATAGATCATAATGAAAAGAAATATTATTCCTAGAACCTGATTTGGTATTTCGTTTAACTAAGTGACCTAAACGATTGGCTTGCCCCAATAGATTAAAGAATGCCGTCTTAGACTTTGAGCCGGACATCACGCCAGAGTTTTCAACGTTTTTAATCATCCAGCGGATGACGGCCGTGATGTCGGGAGTATCCCAATCACCATCGACATAGGCTTCGCCAAAGGCAATATCGCCGCCTAAAACACAGCGTTTAAAAAAACGTTCATTTTTGATTTGTATGACAGCATCAGTTTTCTCAACCTCTTCACCGGTTTGGACAATATCTCCGTTAGGAAGTTCAATTGAGAGAGAACCTAAGGAAAAGCTTTTTAAAAGTGAGAAAACAGCTTTTCTTGCCCAGTTCTTTTTGTGTGGGTACTCGGCAATATCCCATCTCTTTACTTCTTCCATATCATGTTCCCCTGTTGAAGATGCGGATTGTCTTTCTTACTAATATAAGGCACTCGCTTTAATAGAAGTAAAAGTGCGTGCCAATGAATAAGCGCAATAATCTTTAAAGTAACAAACGGGTGCTTGAAAAGTCGTAACACTAAGGCTTTGGTGGAAAAGGGGCTAAATGTACCTTGGAGAGCGGCACTTAATATTTTCTTTCCACTCGCCTCATCACTATTAATAATAATGCTCATTCCATTATCTTTGTGCCTGAGTTTAAAACTCAAAACAGTATCGAGCGCTATAAATGGTGAAACGTAGTAATGTTTAGGAACTGAAATGCTGACTTGATCACCATTAAAGGCGCTTGCGGGAACTAAGAAAGGCTTAAGCTCATTAAAGGTATTGCCAACTTCCATAATGATACGCGAGCTATCATCAGGCATATCAATCAAGTAGAAACTGACAGGATTGAAAACATAGCCAAAGCACCGAAGATTGGTCCAAAGACGAATACGCTTTGGAACGAGTGTCTCCCCCTCTTTTCTTAGAAAGAATTCAACATTTTTTCTAATTGAGCCTTGGTTGAAGTCAATATGATCGTCATCCCTGAAGCTAAAAATGTTAAATCGGTTGCGGGAGATCAATGGGCAAGTAGCGAAGTCAACATCGATTGAATCTATATCGAGTTCAAACCAAAAGAAAGACGCTCCAAAGCTATGAGTTCGAGGTGTGAACCGGTGGTGTTGAACCTGACAATCAATGATTTTGGCCATTACTCCCAAGGAGACCTACCTAGAATGATCTCGGCAAGATCTACTGCCGAAGCTAGTGCATCTTCGTGGAAGCCAAAACGAAAATAAGAACCACAAAAAAACAATGGATCATTATTTCGATTTAAATCATGCAGAGATCTTTGGGCCAAGGCCGCCTGCGTATCAAAGAGCGGATGATGATACTCAATTCTTCTTAGAACTTTTTTAGGGTCAACATGCTCTTCGCCATTGATATTAATGAAGTAGTTCTGTTGATCAGAGACATTTTGAAGTTTATTCATCCAGTAAACGGTAAAGGCATCTTCCAGACCTTCGGGGTTACCGCGAATAATATAATTCCAAGAGCTCCAGTTTCTTTTAAGCTTTGGCATAACTGTCTCATCAGTGTGCACAAGAGCAATGTTTTTTTGATATTGAAATGGACTTAAGAGTCTCGCTTGTTCTGGGCTTGGATCTTTAAGCATCTTTCGGGTTTCATCGGCATGACTTGCAAAGGCGACAAAGTCGTACTCTGCTTCGCCTTGTTTACTAAGCACCTTAACTTTTTCACCTATAACCGCCACCGACTCAACTGGGTCAGCAACTCGAATTCGATCTCTAAACGGTGCAATCAATTTATCTCGGTAAGACCAAGAGCGATCTTTTGGGGTCTTCCATTGGTACTGACCATTAACCCCCATGAGTCCATGGTTTTGCATAAATCGCACGAGGGACCTTACAGGAAAGGCTCCCATAAGATCTGGAGGCGTTGACCACACCGCCGAGGCCATAGGACTTAGAAACTGCTTCATCATATCAGGGTGAAATTTTCGGTGGACAAGATAGTCGTTCACCGACATATCTTTAAATTTATCATCGCTTAAAACTTCAAGCCCTTGATCAAAAAAACGCTTTACCTGAAGAAGCATTTTTATAAAGCGAGGATTAAGCATGTTTTTGCGTTGGGCGAACAATCCATTAAGAGATGATCCATTGTACTCTAAGTTTATTTTAGGAATAGCAACAGAGAATCCCATGTCTGTATCGACATAGTCTTGACCAATTTTTGCAAACAGTTTTAAAAGATTAGGATAAGTGACTTCGTTAAATACCATAAAACCGGTATCAAGCTTCACTTCTTTATCTTCTCCAGTTTCTTCAGGTGAGAGGAAAATGGTATTGGTATGCCCGCCAATATAATCATTCTTCTCATAGATGGTGAGATCAAATTGATCCTGCAAAAAATGAGCTAGACCCATCCCTGCAACACCAGTACCGATGATGGCGAGCTTTTTCTTCATCTATTTGCTCCACAAATAATGAGTCACCGTCCACTCATTACCACCGCGATAGGCCCAAAGCTCTTCGCACGCCATATAAAACACACGCCAGTAATGAAACCATTTCTCAGCTTCTGCTGGGCCGTAGTGGCCATTAAAGATCTGGATGATTTGATCTTTATTTTCATCCATCTTGTCGAGCCAACCACGGGCCGTCTTAGCGTAATGAACACCTGATTCGACCCAATGTCTTTGTACTTTAAGGTGATCTTGGAAATAGTAGAATAAGTGCTCACTTGGCATAATCCCGCCGCTAAAGAAGTACTTGCTCATCCAATCGGTTGAGTCTTTAACTTCAAATTTGTAAGCCGTCGTTCTATGAGTAAAGATATGTACAAAGAGTTTTCCATCATCTTCAAGCCAGCCCGAAATTTTTTCTAAAAGCTTGCTGTAATTTCTAACGTGCTCAAACATCTCAACTGACACGACACGATCAAATTTTCGATCTAACTCTAGAAGATTTACATCACAAGTAATGACTTCAATATTCCTAATCCCAAGGCGCTGCGCTTTTGAGAGAATAAATTCACGCTGTGTCTTTGAGTTTGATACTGCCGTAACACTGCCAGTTGGATTTGCCTTTGCAAGCGCAAAAGTAATACTGCCCCAGCCACAACCAAGCTCTAGGATATGCTGACCATCTTTGATTTGTGCCCGCTCAATCGTAATCGCAAGCATCTCATCTTCTGCTTCATCTAAAGTTTTGGCTTTATCCCAGTGACAGCACGAGTACTTCAAATTCTTTCCCAGAGAATATAAGAAAAAGTCAGTCGGGACTTGATAGTGCTGATCATTCGCCTTGTCGGTTTCGATCGCAATCGGACTATTTTTTAATTCGTCCACCAGAGCGAGTCTTTGTTTTTCAGCAAGCTCAATCGTTGGAGCGATTTCATCTTTAAGTCTCTGCGCTACTAAGCGCTTAATCCCCGCTCGTATAACAGGGTCTGGAAGAATTCCTTTGGCCAGTAATGAATCGAGCATAAATGTTCCTTAATATTTTGGTAACGGAAGAAGAACTCTTGTTTCACTTTCGTATTTGTCCCATTCAGGATGACTTCTATATTTTTCTTCTATCATGGGCACTCCGGATACTTTGAGTAAAAGAACAGTCAAAGTAAGCGGTCCAATCAATCCAAGAAAGCCATATGAGACACTCAGGCTGGCAACCGCAACACCAAACCAAAATACGAGTTCACCAAAATAATTGGGATGCCTAGAATATTGCCATAGTCCTAAGCGACAAAACTTACTTGTTCTTGGCGTAGTTTTTTGAAACTTCGCCATTTGAAGATCAGCAATTGATTCTATTCCAAGCCCTAGTATGGCCATGACTCCACCTATAACTGCAGTTACAGTGAGTGATGCTGGAGGTGCAGATATTACAAGAAAAATGGGAAGTGCTCCCAAAAGACACAGAATCATTTGCACCATAAACACCCGAAAATAGGCATTGACCCAATAATTCCCCTTCCAGTCTTTAGCTAACTCTTTGTAGCGAGGATCTTCGCCTTTAGCTTTATTTCGTCCGTGTAAATACCAAGCAAGGCGCAAGCTCCAGGCAAACACAAGTGAGGCAACTAAAACTTGAAGCTGTCCCGGCTCGTAGGGTCCAAGCAAAATTCCCGCCAGCACAAGCCAACTAAAGGCCGGGCCCCATCCAACATCTATAAAGCTGATATCTTTCTTCATAAAGGAAATAATGAAAAAGCCAGTAAAGTAGAGCCAGGCGGCCAATAGGATAAACATATATTTCCTTTGTTAAGGAGACATCATAATAAACAATAAAAGCTTCGCCATCTAGCACTGTCCTAGACCAGCAGATAGACAAAACCTTGACACCTCAGCGTGACTCTAACAGGGAACTAACACAAGCTTCATTTAACTTCTAAGCGGCTCAAGGCGACAATGTGAGTATGGAGGGAACATGAAAATAACAATCATCATGTCCATATTAGAGCTCATCACGAACGTCGTGTGGCATATACTTAAATGGCGACTTCAAGAGAAGATGCCGACACTTTGTGCCCCAGTGAACACTTCGGGATGGCATCCGCTACTCGATTAATCAAGGTGCCAATCGATTGCTTTATGTCCATGAGCAACGAGATAATCATTTGTCTTAGAAAATGGCTTTGATCCAAAAAAGCCGCGATAAGACGATAACGGCGAGGGATGAACCGACTCAAGAACTAAATGCCTATCCTTGGACACGACCTTTGCTTTTTTTTGCGCAGGTGAACCCCACAAAATAAAAACCAGTCCCTGTCTTTGATTCAGCACTTCAATCACGCTATCAGTGAAATTTTCCCAACCCTTCTTGTGATGCGAGCCCGCCTTACCCTGTTCCACTGTAAGAACATTATTAAGTAATAACACCCCTTGCTCGGCCCAATGCTTTAAATTGCCATGTGAAGGAACCTCAATGCCAAGATCAGAATTTAATTCTTTATAAATATTTCGAAGTGAAGGCGGGATAGGTACTTCTGGCGAGACTGAGAAGCTAAGTCCATGTGCTTGACCTGGTCCGTGATAAGGATCTTGTCCTAGGATGACGACTTTCACTTTATCTAGCGGACAGGCATGAAAAGCTGCAAAGACTTGATCCATCTTGGGATAAATTTTTTTAGTCTTATACTCGTCAACTAAAAAAAACTTAAGTGATTGAAAACTCTCACTAGAGAGACTTTGACTTAAAGCACTCTCCCAGCAATCCGGTAAAATGAAACTCTTTTTCATAGTGATACAATGGCGTAATTATGGTTTGAAGGTCAAGGTTTGATCGGGCGCGACTTCATTATCTTTATCAATCTCGCCCTTGCCTTTAATTTCGATTCGCTCTTGATTGATATCGAGATCAATCGTCCAAGCTGAACCGTAAAGATAAGTAATAGCAGCCTCTTTATTTTTACTATCGTATTTAGAAAGATCAAAAATAATAAGTTCTTGTCCGTGCGCTCCCCCGGTCCATACAGTCACGAGGTGAGGTTGTTTTTTATCTTTAAACTGAACCAAGCCCTTTTGTAAGAGCTTTTGAGTCACCAGATCGGCTTTATATGAGAAGATAGACTTGCCGTCTTTTTTGACTTCAACCTGATCCAAAAAGTCCTGCGAGCTTTGCTCAATACGTAAACTCGGAGCAACACTGCCCACTCTGAAATTTTCAGCATGTGCAAGGTTTACGAAAAATATTGTGATAAGAACTAATGCTTTCATTAATTACCCGATAAACAGTCTGCTTGGGCGCTACGGTCATTGCCAGCTCTACCAAAACATCTTCGACAAGCATGAACTCCACGAATATAATCCGATGCTCTATCTTGATCATAAGAGATCACGGCTTTTTCCCAATCTTCAATTGAGTCATTGTAAACTTGATTATGCATATTGCGAATTCTTGCCGAACTAGGTGCTTTCATCAAATAGTTAATATATCTGAAAATCGACTCAATCTGCATATCTGGGTCAGTGCTCATATTTCTAAAATTTACTCTATTAGTCGATCGTGAAGTTGAATCACTGATCGAAGAAAGCGGCATCACACCAGACTCACGAAGACTTAAAAATGTCGTCTGTGTAAATTGTCCAAGGCCGTGAGCTGTAGAGCGCGGTCTCCCCTGTCTTCCTCTGAGCTGACAAAAAGAATAATTCATACTGTGGGGGTCAAAGTCAGTAGAGGAAGTTTCGCGCTTGATAATACACACGGCAAGACTTGGATCAAACTCCGGATGGATTGATTGTGGATCGTTAATTCTCTCTCTAAAGAGCGAAGTATTGATTTGCCCTCCACCATACTCTACAAAGTAGCGGCGACAATTAGCTTCATAATTGGTGACATTAATACGAGCTTTTTCACTAGCGCTTAGTCGCGTCGTCATGAAAGCTTTAATTTCATCAATCGACGCGCGATCAGTTCGCCCTAGCGCTCTTGCACAAGTATCGACCAAGCCATCAACACGCATATTCGTACTGATTGTATGGGCCTTATCAATGATGAGTTCAGCTCTTTGCTTACGAC
Source organism: Halobacteriovorax sp. (assembly GCA_002716825.1). Taxonomy (GTDB): domain Bacteria; phylum Bdellovibrionota; class Bacteriovoracia; order Bacteriovoracales; family Bacteriovoracaceae; genus UBA4207. The sequence continues at coordinate 7,880 of PBCC01000061.1, forward strand.
TTAAGTCCTTCCACATGGAATGCCTACGATACCAAGTCCGTAGCTTATTATGACAATCTCTTGGAGTTCGGCCGCTTTGAACTAATTGCGCTAAGGTCGTGTAGGTATCGTGCCTTGCCGGACGTGCTGGCTCACGAGGAGCTTCGTACTCTGGTTCGTTAACTTGAACTTCACACTCTGGAACAACAGGAGTTAAAGCGCTTAAGACTTGCTGCTGCACTTCTTGAGGATCTTGCAAATGAGACAGATCTCCTTGCCTTGTGCCACGATCAAACCAGCGTTTTGCTACATATACAGTTTTTACCGGTCTGCGCTCGCGACCATTCACAGACAATACTTGAATCGCGACCCCTTGCGGCCACCAACTCGGATCTTCGCCTGAGACACGACGAATTACTGTTAAATTGCCGTTTCTTGAGGCAGGAATTGTTTCATCAACTCTAAAGTTTCTCGCTCTGGTCAAAACATCAATCGATTTATCTAAAATAAAGATATCGGAGGCGCTTTGTGACCAAAGTGAACTTGAGGCAATGAATGTACATAAAACGGCTAAAAAGCCGAAAGCTTGCATTCGCATAAACAATTTATCGGTTTTTCTAGTCCTTTACATGAACTTTTAATGTCAAAATATCAAAATTTGGCTATTCTAAGTCTATGAAAACATTTAAAGGCCACATCCTTTTGCAGAGAATTTTTGACGTCGGAGGCGAGATTGATCTTCCACGCGCGGCCGAACTTCTGGCAGGAACAGGATTAGCGGAACAATTTAAGCTACGCCGTTCTTCAAGAAATATCATCATTGACCAAGCCCCTCTCAGTGTTTCTCTTGGAGAATGGGAACATGAACACGCTGGCAAAGTTTTTTCAATTCAGACTTTAGGAAAGCTTTGGAGTTTTGGTGCTTTTTCTCTCACTTTTAAAATTGCGATCACCCAAGAAACATCTCTTTCAGAGATGAAGAGATTCGCACACTACCTTGAAAATGAAGATGAGATTACCGCACTTGCATTGGAGCAGGCTGAGCGTGTTTCCGTTGATCTCGCTCCCGCGATCAAGCAACCTGGAATTTGGAATCAATTTGAAGATTATATTATCTTTATGCGCGATCCAGAAGATGCTCCTACGCCTGAGGAACTACTCTCCAGTGAAAGTTTCTTTCAACTTCTTTTAACAGAAACTGATGTTCAGCTTTCTAATCAAATGAAAGATTCTATTCGCGCGAACTTTTTTCAATACTCAAAAGATGATTATGTTGTCATCGATTGGAACGCAGCTTTTATCTGCGCCTCTCCTGCCGATGCACAGGATATGGCAGACGTAGCAGAGTTTGCTCTTTGCCAAGTTCTAGAGATGCGTTATTACGATGAAATGCTCGATCGCAAGTTAGGGACGTTGTACAAGTCAATTCAAGTCAGTAAACCTTCTATTTTTTCCAATAACTATTCTCAGCATGCTCACGATGCTGCTTTAATTTATATTGAAATCAGCGAAGTCATTGAGAAAATTGAAAATACACTTAAAGTTATTGGTGACTTTTATTATGCCAAAATTTTTAGGGCCGCCAGCGATCGCTTTAGAGTGAAAGACTGGCAAGCGAGTGTTGACCAAAAACTTAAAAATCTAGCTGATGTCTCCAGCCTCTTCCAAGCTGAAACAAACGAAAAACGCAACCAGCTTATGGAAGCAATTATTATTATTCTTATCGCCATAGAGGTCATCCCTTTTCTGTGGACTGGCTTTAGCCAACACTTTCTAAAATAGTTATGGATGGTCTTGGATTAAGCTTTGAAGAGTTAGAACAAAAACTAAAAGAGAAATCTCTTAGCCCTAAGTTTGCTGAGCTCATTTTCAAGAAAGCTTATCGTCGCCCTCATTTTAGTGGTTGGAGTGATGGTCGCTTTTCGCCCAAACTCATTAACTTTTTAGAAAGTAGCCAATGGAATAGACCAAAAATTCTCAAACTTTTAGAAGCTGAGGATCAGACGATCAAATTTCTCTTTGGCCTGAGTGATGGTCGAAGTGTTGAAAGCGTGTTGATACCTTTTTATCGTAAAGACACATTATGTTTATCATCTCAAGTCGGGTGTGCCATGGGTTGTCGCTTTTGCCACACTGGGACTCAAGGCCTTACGCGACAGCTAGATCCGGCTGAAATCGTAGGCCAATATTTAGCTGCTTGGGATTGGGCCTATGACAAAAGAAAAAATGGAATCAAAGCTCCCAATATTGTTTTCATGGGTCAAGGAGAACCACTTCATAATTTTAAAAATCTGAAGGCGGCTATTTCACTCATGACTGATAAGCGTGGCCTTGATCTCGCGCCAAGAATGATGACTGTCTCTACTGCTGGATATTTACCCGGTCTAGAGCGCTTTAGTGAACTTGGAGGAGTCAATCTGGCTTTATCATTACATGCCGTAGATGAAGACAAACGCAGCGAGCTTATTCCTTTATCACGCAAGTGGCCGCTTAAAGTACTTCTTGAGCAAATTGATCGTCTGCCGCTTGGAAGACGACAAGTTATTGTTTATGAAGTCATGCTGGCCGATGGTTTTAACGACACAGCAAAAGACGCCAAACTTTTGGCCGAGCTACTTAAAAATCGTCCCCATATGGTTAATCTTATTCCATTTAATCCCTATCCCGGCTCTCCTTGGAAAAGACCAAATCTGCCAAAAATTAAGGGATTTAAACAAATGCTAGTTGAATTTGGTATTCGAACCACTATTCGCTCGACCAAAGGTGATGAGGTTATGGCGGCCTGCGGTCAGCTCAAAACCTAGTTAAGTCCTCGAGTTTATTAAAAATGTTAGACAAATGTCGCATATTGTCAAAAATCTGTCATACCAGTCGTCCGATAATAATTTAAGATAAAGAGGCAATCACAACTGGTGAGGATTTTATGCCAAAGACAACAAGAGATATTCTAATTAAGGCGCTTATCGAGCAAGAGCTTTCGACTATGGCCTTCGAAGAACTTCTTCCAGAAATTCCAGTTGATGCCACACCTTCTGAAGCGCTTAGACAAGCAAGAAGCAAGCTAGAGCAAGAATACTCACTTATTTCACTCAGCGACCTAGAAAGCCTCTATAGAATCTTTATTATGGAATCTGATGTCGATTCAAGTGGAGATGACGATGGTGCTCAGTTTTTTGAGGTCGATGATATGCTTGGAAAACTGAATATCGCTTAATTCACACTATTAGTATTTCTTCACACTTTCTTACTAGGCGATCAGTTATACTTTATTTATGAAGTCTGCCTGTCTACCAACAAATGAAGTTTCACGTTTAAATGAACTTAAAGAACTTAAGCTTCTCGATACGGTCGAAGAAGACGCCTACGATGCCATCACACATTTGGCCGCGTCTATTTGTAAGACTCCAGTCGCACTTGTCAGCCTTATCGATGCCGATCGCCAATGGTTCAAAAGTCATCACGGTCTTGAGGCACGTGAGACTCCGCGCGAACTCGCCTTTTGTGCTCACGCTATTTTACAAAAAGACATTTTTGTCATTGAAGACGCTACAAAGGACGATCGCTTCTTTGATAATCCCCTTGTTACAAATGACCCCAATGTTATTTTCTATGCTGGTGTCCCACTGACAACCAAGTCTGGTCACGCGCTTGGTACTCTTTGTGTCATTGATACAAAGGCCAGCAAGCTCAGTAACACACAACGAACGAGTCTAAGTTTGCTTGGGGCACAGGTCGTTGCTCTGTTTGAATTACAAAAGGCAAATAATAATCTTCTTGAAGTGGCAGAAGCTAGATCGCGCTTTCTCAATGCCATCAATCACGAAATGAGAACGCCACTCAATATCATGTCTGGTTATCTCGACTTGATTGCCGAAAGTGCAATAGAGCGTGATGACAGTGAGACAATAGAATCTTGCGATTATGCTAGAAGTGCTAATGAACAATTACTCGGACTTGTAAGAGATATGATCGAGCAAACTGCAAGTGATGCCGGTGAGTTAAGTTATAATCCTGAACAAATTGAAGTCTCTTCACTTATAGCCGACACCGCCAACGAATGTGCCACGCTTGGTAAGCCTAAAAATATAAGATTTAAATTAGATTCTAGTCAGGGTATGGATATCAGCGCCGATCCAATCCGTATGCGACAAATTTTTCATAATCTTCTCTCCAATGCGATTAAGTATGGCAGCGAAAATTCCACCGTCACAATTTCGATCGATACAGAAGACTCTAAGTTTATTGATATCAGAGTTTCAAACACGGGTACTACTATTGAATCGGACGAGGCTGCGTTAATATTTGAGCGATATTATCGATCTCCTAAATACTCTCGAAGCGGTGTGGCCGGATTCGGGCTTGGTTTGCCCATAGCCAGACAATTAGCCCGCTTGCAAGGTGGAGAGCTCTCTCTTGAAAGCAGTGTCAACTCTATGACGACCTTCCTGCTTAGACTTAAACGTTAAGCAAGTTCTGCCAGAAATTTTCCATCTGATTCACTCGTGATAGCCTAAATAAGTACAATCTATACTTGGACAAGGAAGTCATTATGATAGGCAAGCGCATATCATTCTTAGTACTACTAGGCGTGCTCACGACACTCACCGCGTGCGGAAAAAATCCCCATATCATCGATCAACTCGGTGGCGAAATTGGTGGTAATGACCCTATCGGAACTGACCCTACTCCGACTCCCAATCCAGGTGATCCCCTTCCACCACCTCCACCTCAAGCCAAACTCATAACACTTGCACCACGCGACTATGATCCATCTGCTGGCGAAAAGGTTGTCGTAGAACTTCCCTATCGCACAAAGAAAGTGAAACACGTCGCCTACGGTAAAAGCCAAACAGGTTTATTATGTCGCTTATTTGGAAGTGATAATTGTGTAAGAAATCGTCAGGTTCTATTTGCTTTTGATATTCCTGCTATTGGTAAAATTAATCGCATTCATGACATTCGTCTGCAAGCAAACTTTGTGACCTACGGAAGATCATTTGATACAGAACTCATTTGTCTTAATAATATTGGAACCTGTTCAGGCAATGGCATTCGAAAAATTCCGGTTTTAGGTTTATCGAAATACGTAAAGAAAAAATGGTGGAACAAAGATTACTGGGCCGCCGGTTATGACGACGTCGTTCGTAACGATTATTTCCAGCAAGCACTCAATGCCTCGAAAACGGTTAATGAGCATACAACCGTTACTGGCATTAAAGATTTTTCTTTAAAGACTCTTTTTGATTTAGGTGATCAAGATCTCATCAACCTTCTAAGGCAAGAGCAAAGCTTTTGGTTTACAGTGGCCGATGATACTTTTGTTATGTCGCCTAAGCTTTTGGTGATTTATGAATAAGCTTTTCGCTATAGCGCTACTTGGTTTTGCGACGAGCGCTCATGCTGTTAACCTTCAGCTTCTCAATCATTCTCACTCGCCACATTACTTAGTCACTGAAGATACGCTCTCCAAGGGATCTTTAATTAATCAACGTTTAATTCTTTCGGCCAATTATCATCATCTCAATGATCCATTAGTTGCAACAAACCCTGAACGCACAGAACGTACCCGTACACTAGTTAAGGGCATGACCACGGTTCAACTTGGTGCCGGCTGGCAAACATCTTCACGTTTTTTAATCGGACTTGCTGCTCCTGTTTCTCAAGTAACTTTTTCAAATGGTAGCGAAAGGCAAACTGGGATTGGTGATACCACCGTCATTGGCAAGTACCGTGTCACGGCGAATAACGATCCAACTTCTATTGCTCTCATTCCCTCTTTCAATCTGCCAACAGGAGATGAAGCTCTTTTTTTAGGCGACGGCGGAGTCGGCGCGGGACTTAAACTTGCCATGGAGCGAGACTTTGGGCGCTTTAGAATCAATGGCAATATTGGAGTTGCTCGCAATCAAAATGCAACTTACCAAGATATCGATTATCGCAACCGCTTCCTTGCTGCTCTAGGTGTCCATGTTCCCATCACAGATAAGTGGCATTGGACTGCTGAAGGCTACACCATGCTGACCAAGAGTGCAGAACAAACACCTGGTGAAATTGTGGCCGGTATTCAGTATTTCAGAAATGATTCTCTTTCAGTCACAAGCGGTATTGGCTTTGGTGGCTTTGATTCTACAACAGGAAATGACTGGCGCTTTATCATGGGTCTTAAATGGCAACCGGCGATTGCAAGCTCAATGCAGATTGTCCCAAGCAGCACTACCCCTCTTTCAATGCAACAAGAAGAGACCATGCGTTTAATCGGTGAGCTTAACCTAGAAATTCGTTTTGATCACGATAGTGACGTGCTCGATGCCGAAGATAAGAATGCGGTGGCACAAATAGCGAAGCTCATTAAAAAGAGTTCTCTAAGTGGTAAACTCATCATTCAAGGCCACGCCAATCGAATTGGTGAGGAAGATTATAATAAAGATCTCTCTCAGCGTCGTGCCAGATCAGTGAGACGAGAGTTAATTAAACAAGGAATCGATCCTGTCTTGACTCAAGCTGTAGGCTTTGGTCAAAGCCAACCGATTGAACATGAAAATCGCAGAATGGCCCTCGACATGAGTCGCCGTGTAGACTTTTTAATTCAGTAAGTTTGGTAGTGTCTTTATAAATTCGCCGATTTCATCTCGGACTCGGCGATACACCTTCAAAATCTCTTCTTCGTCATTCATATCTTTAGTTAGTCTAGGTGGATCATCAAATCCAACGTGACTTACTTTACCTGGAAAGTATGGACAAGTTTCGTGAGCATCACTACAGACCGTTATAACGAGATCAAAGCTATTGGTTGGAAGCTCTTCAACCGTCTTTGAGAAGTGACTAGATAAATCAACTCCAAGCTCGGCCATGACCTTAATCGCCCTTTCATTCATACCATGCTTTTTAGTTCCGGCTGAGTATGCGCTTAGACTATCTGGAAATAAAAACCGACACCAAGCTTCGGCCATTTGAGAGCGACAAGAGTTACCAGTACAGAGAAACATTATTTTTTTCATGGTGAGAGTATAGAACAGAAACTTGTCTTTGTGGGCCTTGGGTTGCAAAATATTTGAATGATTAAACTTAGAAAAATTGGACTAGCTCTTGGAGGCGGCGGTGCCCGTGGAACCGCCCATATCGGTGTTATCCGCCACCTTGAAAGCATTGATCTTAAACCTGATGTATTGGCAGGTACCAGTGCTGGCGCTGTTATAGCTGCCCTTTACGCCTTTGGCGTTAGTAGTGAAGATATTGCTAAAGATCTGTCAAAGCTTAAGGCCATGGAATTTTCAGCGCTTCGCTTGCCAAAGCTTGGTCTCATCGAAAACATTGGTGTTCTCGACCTCATCACGAATCGAATTGGCAAAGATGCAAAGATTGAAGATGCCAAGATCCCACTGGCCATTAAGGCCACCGACATCGTGAGTGGCGAATCAGTGCTTATGACAAAAGGAAGTCTCCTCTCGGCAGTCCTAGCAAGTTGCTGTGTTCCTGGGGTCTATATACCGGTTGAACGCGATGGAAGAATTTTAGTTGATGGCGGTCTTACTGAAAATGTACCCGTCTCTGCTCTTTCATATCTAGGGGCGCATATCAAGATTGCCGTTAATCTAAATGGCAATCAAGGTTACCCTAAGCCAGACGGCATCTTAGACGTTCTGGCCAATGCTCTTGATATTTCTATTGATCATCAAACTAAAGAACAACTCGAGGAAGCTGATATTGTCATATCGATGGATTTATCTAAATATGGTCGATTTAAAAATGAGCGTGCAAACGAACTCATAGATGAGGGATCAAGCGCTGCCAAAGAAGAGATACCTGCTGCCACATGGCTTCTACTACGTCGACGATGGCGCCAGTGGAAACAACTCTTTAAGCAACTTAGTCCGATTAAGATTCCAGACTTTATCAAAGAGAAGTTCAAACATAATTCATTTTCTTAGTGCTTCGATAATTAAAATGGCGCACCCGGCGCGGATCGAACGCGCGACCTTCAGCTTCGGAAACTGACACTCTATCCAACTGAGCTACGGGTGCACTCATTCAAAATTACATTTTGCGAATGCATCTGTCATTGCATCTTTTTGGTAGGACCAGTCGCAAAGCGTCGACATTTGATTTCAGTCTGTTAGACTATAAGAGCATGGAAGCATCATCGGGGAGAGGATTTCCCCTTTTACATCATCTTTTAATTGCACTGCCAATGTATGGGCTTTACGCAGCCTTTTATTTTACAGCGCAAGCTTTTCCTCAGGCTCCAATTTCACTCGTCCCTCATACTGAGTGGGATCACCAAATCGCTCTCGATGTCAGTTGGATCTGGATCTACCTGATAGCTTACGCCTACGTTCCAATTGTTTTTCTTTTTTTGAAACAAAAAAAAATCGTCTATCTTTACGCTTTTTCCTATCTGATTATTTCTATTATTAGCGTCACTGTTTTTATGTTCTACCCAACCACATTACCAAGAGAAAGTTTTCCTACTGACACAAGCTTTGCCGGACTTGCACTTGAATGGCTTCGAGGCCTCGACCAACCAACCAATTGCTTGCCTAGTTTACATGTGGCAACGGCTTGGCAGTCTTCATGGTGGCTTTACCAAGAAAAAAAGTGGCCTGGAGTTTTAGGATTCATTTTTTCAGCACTAGTTGTTTGGTCAACCTTAGCTGTTAAGCAGCACGTAGTATGGGATGCTATCACCGGCAGCGCGGTAGCCTTTATAGCTATTGCTCTCAGCTACCCTATTGGAAAGTTCGTTTTTTCAAGGACATAGTCACTTTGCGCGACTAGCAATTTTAGCCTACTTGTTTTATGCGTAAGTTTTGCGTAAGTTCTAAATATGACAAAACAACGAAGGCCAGGTCTATTTGGGGTGAGCGAAGATTTTAGTGAGGAGTTTCTCTCACTCGATAGCAAGCTTATCCTGCGTCCTGAGGCGACATTTTTCTTTCGCGCCAGCAATGATCACTTGGCTCCAGACATCTTGAAAAATGACATCCTCATCGTCGCTCGCTCGAAGACTCCTAAAAAAAATGATGTCGTTATTCTCTATCATGACGGCGAAAGACTTTGTCGGCGCTGGCCTTGCTCACTTGAAGGCGCTGAAGTTTTTGGCGTCGTTACTGCCAATATAAGACAGAGGCATTGATGCTAGCGGTGGTTGATTGCAATGCTTTTTACTGCAACTGCGAGCGACTTTTTCGCCCCGATCTTAAGAACACTCCAATTGTCGTTCTCTCCAATAATGATGGCTGCGTGATCTCACGTACACCTGAAGCAAAGAAATTTGATATTGCCATGGGAGTGCCCTATCACCATATTTCAAAATTATGTCGTGAAAAAAAGATTGCTGTTTTTTCCTCTAATTTTGCGCTCTATACAAACCTCTCCCATAGAGTCATGAGCGTTTTAAAGTCGATCACATCTAGAGTTGAAGTCTATTCTGTTGATGAAGCTTTCATTGACTTAAGCGGTGCTAGAGATTTTTTTCATGAGGGTCAATACATTAAGGCCGAAGTTGAACGGCTTGTTGGTATCCCCGTCTCTATTGGTATCGCTCCCACAAAAACACTGGCCAAGATGGCGGTCGAAATGGCTAAAAAATCGCATTTTGGTGTGATCTCTCTCGATACAAAAAAGAAGCAGCTCGATGCGCTCAAAGGTCTTCCTGTAAGTGCTGTTTGGGGTGTCGGTCACGGCAGACAACTTAGATTACAAAGCATTGGCATTAAAACTGCCACTGATTTAATGAATTATAAGAACCCCTTATTGCTTAGAAAAAACTTAACAAAGCTTGGGGAACAAATACAAGACGAGCTTAACGGGATTCAGTGTTTTCCACTGGGAGAGAGAACAGAAAAGAAAAAAAGTATTAGTAGTACTCGCACTTTTTCTCAGGCTAGCTACGATAAAATTGTCGTGTCACAGGCGATTGCCACACACGCCTCAGATGTAGCATGTGAACTTCGAATGCAAGGGTCCGTTTGTAAAAAGATAGCCATTATGATTCGCTCGAACCCCTTCCAGAGTTTTCACGAGCAGTATAACGGCATGTTGGCGGCAAACCTTTTAACACCGACTTCAAATACATTTGAGTTAATTAAGATTGCCTTTGAGCTTTTAGATGAAATGTGGAAACACGGTATCTCTATTCATAAGGCAGGTGTCTTTGCTCTCGATATTCAAGATGAGCATGAACATGAAGTCGATCTCTTCGCTCCCATTATCGACCCAAGACAGGCTGAGCTTATGCGTACGATTGATTGTATCAATGATCGCGAGGGTCCTAGGATGGTTCGCTCTGCCGCTTGTGGAACAGATAACAAGGCATGGGCCATGCGCCAGAACATGCTCTCGCCTCGCTATACGACCAGTTGGATTGATCTGCCTATGGTACGATAGCTAGAGCTTATTAGATTTTTATCGGACATCGTCTTATTGTTTCATCAACAAACAAAGGAGAAACAATGAGAATTGATCATATAAATTTTAATGTCAGTAACCTACAAAGCAGCGTTCATTTCTATCAAAAAATCTTTGGCCTCAGTGAAAAAGAAAGCGGCGTCTCTAAAGCATCGGGCAAGCCTTATAAGATTATAGGCCACCCTGAAAGATTCTATCTCTGCCTCTATGAAAGTAGCGCGGATGTAAAGCAGCGTGGGCTTAATCATTTTGGCATCAATGTCGAAGACTTCGATGGAATTGTTAAAACTCTAGAAAAAGAAAATGTTGAAATACTCTACGGCGGCATCACTCAGTGGGATCATTCCAAGTCTGCTTATATCAATGGACCAGATGGTGAGGAAATCGAGATCACTCAATTTTTTGGTGGCAAGCTTAACTAAACCCAGTAGCGCCGTGTTGGTACGCCCTTAGCATCTGGCACGGTATTTTCATACTTCGCTCCAAGAGCTTCAATGATCTTAATCGATGGAGCATTTTTTTCATCACAGGTAATAAGCACGTCTTTCACTTTAAGGTTTTTTTTCAAAAATTCTAATCCTGCTTTAGCTAGGGACAGTCCATAACCATGGCCACGAAAGCGCGGTGAAACGGCGTAGCCCATATGACCACCACGCTTAAGTAAATTATCATTAAGAGTATGTCTGATATGAACGCGACCAATTATCTTGTCTCCAACAAAGCCGTAAAGCATGGTCGAAGCAACAAAGTCACTTGGTAGATTAATACCTTTATGATGATTCATTAGAATTTTAAGATGATCTTGATGAGACATCGTTGGGTCCCAATCAAAAGTCAGCCACGAAAGCTCTTCACCTTCCCAATCCGTGACCGCATTTAAAAAAGCGGGTTCATCCTGCTCAGCTAACATTCGAACTATAAGCTTGGCGTGCTCGGTAAATGACATGCATTCTCCAATAGAGGATTGGGATAAATACTAAGACATTGATCCTTGCACATCTGATCAGTCTTGCCCATGCCAATAAGCCATAGAGTAACGCCGTTAAGATCAGCTTGAAGATCGGCCCACTCGGCATTGCCCGGCCCAACTGTATCGGCCAACTCTTTGATGATGCCAAGTAGGAAACTATCCTCGGCGCCACAGCGTCTGGCCAAGAGACAAGAAAGTGCACAGTGCTTCCACTTATCACTGACTCCAGGCAGTTCGACCTGAGGTTTTAACCGGACAGAAAATAAAAGTGAACACATGGCCGCAGAGGAAGCGGCCTGAGTACTAAAGCTTGTGATAAAAAGAAGAACAAAGAGGCATTTTCTCATAGATAGGTATAGGTTATTACTAGAGATAAATTGACTTAAAAAATCAGGAACACACCAAATAACACACACATAGCAGCCATCCCTTCTTTGGCTTTCCAATGTGTAATAGAATCGAGCGAGAGTCCAAGTAAAGCGCCCACACTCAGCAGCGAAATAGAAGATAGAGCACTCAATCCAAGACTAGAGACAAACATGCCAAGAACTTCACCAGAGGCAGCAAAAAAGAGTGCGTAGAAGAGCTGGCGTCGCTTAAGACCTAACGCCATAAGCCCCATTGCCATAACCATACCATCGAGTAAGTTATGACTAAGAAGACTAAAGCTAAATATATTTATTCCATTTGAAGCAACCAATGCTTGGGTATTCGCCACCCCCTCGGGAAAGTTATGTAAAGCGAATGCAAAAGCTGCAAACCAAGACTTCGGAGCTAGCTCTTTACCGTTATCTTCAAAAAAATGGTGAGCCGCCCAGGCTAAAGCGATACCTATAAAAACCAAACTCATCCCAGCGAAGAGATTCATGTCCTGACTAAGAATAGGAAGAGCAACTGTAAATATAGAGGTGCCAGCAACGAGCGATGTTCCAATCGCCTCACCGATATCTCCGTGGCGTTGCCACCAAGGAGATAATTTTTTAGAGAGCACAATCGGAACTAAGCTTGTGAGATAAGTGAGAAGAATCCATGGGAGTAGGTTTATTAATTCCATACTCCCATTATCGATCCTATCAGATATTTAATCCAATAGTATCAACCTATAAGGCTATAGATTGAAGTAGTAGAACGACCCGTAATCGTGGGCGTACTGCTGAGTCATGGTGCCGTAACCTGGGCGTGAGACGCCATCGATTTCAGCATCAAGTCCAAAGCTTCCAGTACCCCAAGAGTTTTTGAAGTAATACACACCCTTGAGTTTGAAAGTTTTAGTCGTGCCATCTGCCATCTTCACAGGGAAATCAATCACAACACTATCATCATAGCCAACTAGAAGAATCGAGTGACCGGCACGCTTTGTTGGAGATTGCTGAGCATCCATTGAACCAGGGAATGGATATCCCACGATACCTTTTGACCAATGATCTAGGTTACGTGAAATATTGAGAGAATCAGCTGTGCGGTGGTTCCAAGCGCCATAGTAAAATGTCTGCTCTAGAATGACAGGAATGCCACGATCAAGCATTTGCTTAACTTGAGTCGTATTGTAGATCGTGCTGTAAGTTGAAGACGAAAGGTTATCAAACTTAAACTGAAGACCATCATTACGAGCGGCAACGAACTCAGGGTCATACCACTGCTTCGTTTCATCAAGCAGTTCAGCATCAGTGCGGTAGCGTTGTGCTGGATCGTGGTGGACGATCAAGCAAGAATCTTTGGCAGTACTTGTTAGGTAACCGCATCTTTTTTGAGCTGTTGAATCTTGAAAGCTTACCCAGTTATCACCGATATAAGGAAGAACGCTTTCATCGGCCATCCCATTTGTTCTAATCGCGCTGAAATTCTTTGTCGCGTAAGAGCCATCAGAAGTTGAACCGGCATTAACATTGTACTGGAGATACTCTTCAGACAGATCAGTCTCAGAGTTACCTGTGCCTTTGATATTCATCAGGCCTTCGATCAAGGCAGCAGCAGAGAAGATTGAACAAGTTCCACGTGAGCCTTGTGAGCGCACAGGTGTCATCAAATCAATCACGGCATTAGTATCACTTTTGCCTTTTAAGTTTTTTGCCAAGTGAGCGTCGTCGATAGCACGCACTAGGTTTGGATAAGGGGCATCAAGGTAGGCGCCGTCTTCATTAGCAAAAGCTGTGGGAGCAACCGTTAGAGCGAATAAACTCGCAAAAAACAGGTGTTTCATTAATAACCTCGTGTGTTCAAGTCTCATTGTGAGTGGGTTCTACAAAAATGATTTGACTATGGCAGGCCTAATCGTGAACTTCTTACATAGTGTAAGCCTTCAACTTTTTTCGCCTTATTAGGCAGATAGCTCACTTTTAGACAAAAATAGATAATGACTATCTGCAACGTCGACGGCATGATGGCCGCGGGGAATCGAGATTGAGATGGACTTGGAGACTTTTGTGGAAGTTTTAGGCGTCTTTTTATCGTTGGCCGGTCTCATGTACTTTGCCTACCGAGGCATTAACGTTTTGGTTCTTGCACCCATCATGGCACTTTTCGCGGCTTTATGGCAGGGCGAGAGCCCAATGCTTGCAACCTATACACAAGTTTTCATGCCAGCCCTTGGTAATTATCTACTTCAGTACTTCCCTCTCTTTATGTTAGGTGCCATTTTCGGCAAACTGATGAGTGTTTCAGGTGCCGCATCTTCTATTGGTAAAATTATCGCATCAATAGTTGGACAAGAGCGCGCCATCACGGCGGTCGTTTTAGCCTGTGCACTGCTAACTTACGGCGGTGTCTCTCTCTTCGTTGTGGCTTTTTGCATGTCCCCCATTGCTAAAAATCTTTTGAACCAAGCAAATATTCCTGAACGACTCATACCTGGCTCCATTGCTTTGGGCTCATTTACTTTTACGATGACCGCTCTACCTGGAACGCCGGCTATTCAAAATGCTATTCCGATGCCATTTTTTGGAACGACTGCCTTTGCCGCTCCAGGACTTGGTACCATTGGCGCAGTCATCATGCTTACGCTTGGGCTGCTATGGTTAAATAAACGGGCCAAAGCTGCTGGCCAAGAGGGGCAGAAGTCTCAAGAACCTGAACAACAAAACAATCTACCAAGCTATTGGGTGGGACTCATTCCGCTGCTAATAGTAGTGATTGGAAACTACCTCATGTCGGCGCAAATTTTACCTAGAATGGATCTCGCATTTTTGGGGATGGAAAAATGGGGCTCAGTTTCTAGTTCTAAGGTAATCGGTCTTTGGTCGCTTATCACATCTTTGACTGTCGCTATTATTGCCCTGTTAGTCCTGGCAAGAAATCATCTTAGTTCACCCGTTAAAAGTCTTAACCAAGGAACAATGGACAGTCTGCTTCCAATATTTAACACAGCATCAGAAGTTGGTTATGGCGCCTGTATCGCATCGTTTGCATCGTTTAGTGTGATTAAAGAGAGTGTGCTTGGTATTGCTCCCGATATGCCACTCATCTCTGAGGCTGTCGCGATCAATGCTTTAGCCGGTATCACGGGCTCTGCTTCCGGTGGCTTAAGTATTGCACTTCAGTCACTGGCCGATATTTATCTGCAAATGGCGGAGAAAACGGGACTAGATCCTGAGCTTCTTCACCGCGTGGCCTCGATGTCGTGTGGTGGATTTGATACTCTTCCCCATAACGGAGCAGTGATCACGTTACTTGGGATTTGTGGCATGACTCATAAAAAATCGTACAAAGATATTTTTATGGTCGCTGTGGCCTTTCCATTTCTTGCCACTACCGTTGTAGTGATTCTTGGAACATTATTTGGGTCTTTTTAATTAAAGACCCATGCCCCAACCACCAGAGATATTATAGGCTTCGCCAGTAATAGTGCTGGCGTGATCTGAAATTAAAAACGAAACCATACCTGCCACTTGTCCTGGATCAGTCAGTTTCTTAACGTTTTGCGCTTTTAAGAAAACTGACTTTAGAACCTCGTCTTCACTGAGTTGGTTAAGTTGCATTTGTGATTTTACTTGCTCACGCATCAGCGGAGTATCGACAAACCCAGGGCAAATTGTATTCACAGTAATACCAAACTCAGCTCCCTCAACGGCCATCACCTTCGCCAGACCAAGGACACCGTGCTTTGCCGCCACGTAAGCTGCTTTATAGGGGCTTGCTAACTTGCCATGAACGGAGCTGATATTGATGATGCGGCCAAAGCCTGCTTCTTTCATGTCTTTAAAAACGGCTTTTGAACATAGAAATGTCCCAGTCAAAAGTACTCCAATCAAAAGGTCCCACTTCTCTTTAGGAAAATCCTCAACTGGAGACATGAACTGAAGCCCACAATTATTAACCAGGATAGCTGCGGGGCCATACTCATTTTTGACTTGAGCGTAAGCGCGTGTCACTGACTCTTCTTGGCTAACATCACACTCAATACTTTTAACTCCAACTTGATCTTGACTGGGAAGTCGAAGATCAAAGTTAATAACCTGGAAGTCATGTTTTACAAGTTCACAAGCAATGGCGGCGCCAATACCACTCGTCGCACCGGTAACAATCGCAATCTTAGACATAAAAATCACCCTTAGATTTTTTGTAATTGAACTTTATTCTGTACGAAATCATCAATCAGCTTCTTAAGCGCGCGCATCTGAGGACCACTCTTTAGTGCGTAATCTTGCCCGGTATAACCCCACCAATCCCAGCACCCCTTGGGATTACCAAGCCAGGGTGCTTGAATAGCTTGAGGATAAAGGACTATAAATTCATTATTCTCTGCCAATTCGTTTAGACCAGTATGCCTAAAGAATGCATCACCAACTTCACTTATGTTTTGGCG
>PBCC01000062.1 GCA_002716825.1 Halobacteriovorax sp.
GACGAAGCCGAAGTCAAGCTTCATGTGACCAATGCAACCACGGCCGGCAACCCTCCCGCGACCATCGGTGTTTCTTCTGCTGAAACATTGTTTGCGACATTTTCATTTTCGATGACCGGCACGGCTCCAAGTGCCACTGATATTTCTCAACTTGTATTTACTCTTGCAGGCTCAAACAACGCCAGTGATATTAGTCAGCTCAAAGTCTATAAAGATACCAATGCTAATTGCGTGTATAATAATGGCGTCGACACATTGATAGGCTCAGCTCTATCGCCAAGTGGATCGCCGGCAACGGCGACTCTTAATCTTCCAGCCAGTACAATTACTGTCGTAGATACGACGACTCAGTGTATTCACGTCACGCTTTCTACGAGTGCATCGGCGCAAAGTGGTTCAACTATTGGCGTATCGATCGCTGCCACAGCAGATATTACAAACTCACAGGCTTATGATTTTTCGACTTCTGGTGCTCCACCAATATCGGGTGATTTGACTACTGTTAATGGTGCTCCAATTAGTATTTGGCATGGCGGTTACGGTAATCCTACTAACGGCGGAACCTATACCCAAACCAATAACTGGTCGCCTAATACTATTCCAAGTGCTACTAGAGACTGCGAAATTGGCATCGGTTATTCCTATCCCGTTTTTCCAGATAACACTACTCGTCCGTGCTTGAACGCTTCACTGCCTTCTGGCGGACGGATGAGTTGGGCCAATAGAACCACTAATTTTGCAGTGTATGGTTCGTTGAGTATCGGGAGTTCATATACATTTACCAATGCTGGAAATGGAACCATTGAGTTTGCCGGCGCAGGCAATCAAAGCGTGAGTGCAGCAACAACATTCCCTGGCAATATTCTTGTTAACAATAGTGGTGGCGCAGTTGGAATCAACACGGACTGGACTATTAATGGCGACCTAACTCTTACCAATGGAATACTTAATATTCCTAATGGAGTTACGCTCACTATCGGTGGAAATATTAACGTTAATGGCGGTGAACTTAGAGTTGAACCGGGCGGAACACTCGCGCTGAGTAATGGCCGTTCTCTCACGGTTGGCGCCAGTGGAACACTGACAATTGTTGGTACTGCTGGCCAAGCCGCCAGAATTACATCAATCAATACAGCAAGCAGCTATTCGATTACTGTTAACGGCACCATTAAGGCCAATTACTATTCACTTTCACGAATGAATACCACCGGCCTAGTTATTAACTCTGGTGCCACCATTGATGCGTCTTCATATCTTCAAAATGGTAGTTATTCTTATCCTATTGGAAATGGTGGATCGTTCCTACGACTCAATCGCCAAGTTCCAGGAAATGCTTTATCAGGTATGACCTTTGATGCCGGTGGCTCGGGCGCAACAGGCAAAATTAATATTCAAACAAATACCGGCGCAGGAACACTTAGTGTCACGAACTATAATGGTAGCTGGTCTGGTGAAGCTTTTGATACCGATCCAACTTATGTTGTGAACTGGGCCTCACCAACCAACACACTGGATCTGACTCTCCTTACTTCGAATCCTGCAAGCTATAATCAAGGTCAGAGCTATCTCATGGCCAATTATCGCTTTAAGCAAACTCAAGCCGGTGCCTTCAATGACACCAATATTACATCTGTTAAATTGACCATGACTGGAACAGCGACATCAACAGACATAGTTGATGTCGAGGCATATTATGATGCCGGCTGTAGTGGAACTGGTGGAACACTTCTTGGTACGGCTAGCTTTAGCGGAGTCCCTGCGACAGCCACTATTAGCGGTATGAGCGGTGCCATTGTTCAATCTCATGCCACTACCCCGCCTAATCGTTGTATCTACTTTAGAGCAAATATCAACTCGCTTGCGACAGACTCTGCGACGCTTGGAATTTCAATTCAATCAGGTACCCATGTTACAAATTCCGAGTCCTATAGTTTTAACGGAGCTAGTGCGCCGCCTTTATCTTCTGGAACTCCGGGTACTATTGTTGGAACAACCACCATTTGGACCGGAAATAGCTCAACTGCTTGGTTAACCGCAGGGAACTGGTCGGGTGGTCTCCCAACAGCAACGATGAATTGTATTATCAATACGGCCACGCGCGATCCTACAATTTCAACAGGGACAGCTCGCTGTAAATCTCTCACGATTGGTAATGGCACCCTCACCATGACAGGTGGAACACTTGAGGTTAGCGGCTCATTTGATAATACAGGGACATTTAATCAGGGAACACGTCCATTAATTATTCGTGATGATGGAACCAACGCATCAACACAAAATATTAGAAGTGTGAACACATTCAACAATATTGGCTTCAATAAGACGGCCGGAGGCACTGTTACTTTTAGTGCAGGCACCACAACAATATCGACAGCTCTAACGATGGGCGGTGCCAATAACTTCGAGCTAAGAGTTGGGTCTGCCAGAAAGCTTAGACTTAACAATGGTCTGGTGGCTAACGGTGCCACATTTAATATTCAATCGGGTGGTATCGTGGAGATGGGCTCGGGTTCATCTTCTTCAGTAAGCGGAAGCGGAACATTTAAAATGTCTGGTAACGCCGAAGCCATGCCAAACACTGACGAAGATAACTACCCTGCCTACTTCTCGACAGCAAAAGCAACACTTCGATCCGAAACAGGTGTCTTTAATTTCGCGACCACAGGCGGGACAGTTTCGCTTAACGGGTTTGTTATTGAAAATATGGGAACGAATGGTTTTGTGATCGGTGGTAACACCGTTCTATCGACTTTGAATGGCGGTCAATTTGCCAAGCTAAATCCAACATATGCTTCCATGAAAGCTCTACAAATTAATACCACTGGATCGATTCCTGTTACGGCAAACAATATAGGATTTAACTGGGAATCAACAGATGGCGGAGCGACTCCTGCCTCGAATGCTGGCTACCTGCTACTTTCATCAACTGGTTGTGGATCGCAAACCATGGATTTCACCAATTGGTATGGCGACTGGTTTGGTGAAGTTGCAACCTTTAATGTTAATGATGTTAAAAGTACGACGGCCTGTAATCTGAACTGGGGAGCTGTCGGATCAGCCGTGACTCTAACCAGTCTTACGGCAAAGCCTTACAATGCTGAAGTACTCATCGAATGGGAAACTCTCTTTGAGCAAGATCACGATGGCTTTAATATTTTTAGAGCTGACCAATTTGGGCAAAATTTCACGCAGATTAATACTGAATTAATTCGCAACAACCTCTCGAGCACGACGTACAAAGGGAAATATCAATTCATTGATAAGAATCTAAGCAACGATGAAACTTATTATTATTATATCCAGGATGTTGACGTTAATGGCCTAAGCGAAATTCATGGGCCTGTGAGTGCAACTCCTAAAGCAACACTTGGAGCGGCACCTGCAGCTGGCGGTGGCGTTAATGACGGTGGCGATAATCCGGATGCACCAGGAAGTGGCACGAGTCCAGGACCGATTTATAACCCATCTTATAAAAATCTTGGCGGTGGAGTTGAGATTCTTAGCCAGACAAGTAAGGGTCTGCGTCTTAAAATTATTCCAGGCGCCATCACCTTCACGCCAAGTGCGTGGAATGGCAGTTATGAACAAGTTGCGATCTCTTCTTATAGTAAGACGCAAAAGCCTTATCACCCAGAGCTTTTAACTCGCACGCTTTTGATTGATGTTAATCCGTTTGTGACCAGTCATGAGATAACGAATATTAGCGCTAGTGAAACCGTCATCCCGGCTAAAGCCATCGCTCCTGCACCTCGCTATACACCAGATGGTGGCGGCGTACTTGTTGCTGATTATCAAGCTGATGCCACGGCTTACTCGCAAACCTCATTATCACCATCTTCGTATATCGAGATCGACTCTAACTTTGTCAGTGTTGGTGGCAGAAAAATGTTACGCGTGGTGGTTAACCCATTGATGTATGCACCGGGACTATTGCAATTGAATCGCCTCGATCAGGCCATTGTTGATATTGGGCTTAACGGCGCAGTATGGGACACGCCTGCTCCAAGTTCTAGTGCACAGCTTACTCCAGGAGCATTGGCCAACACACTTAAGATTGGCGTGAGTTCAAGTGGTATGTATCAACTTACTTTTGATCAATTAAGTGTTGCTAACGTTGATGGGCCATTTGCAGGTGCCAGTATTGATTCACTTCGCCTGTATAAAGGCGCAAATGAAGCGGCCCTTAAAGTCATTGATGCTAATGCTGATACATTCTTTAATTCAGGCGATAGTATTATTTTCTTTGGCAAACACGACGAGTCTCTTTTTGATCAGCAAAGCCATTATGTTTTAACTGACTTTGATGTTTACGACTCTGCCCTGGCGGCGAGAAGATTTAGCGCCATCGATGGCTCAATTGGGGCTTCGCGAACTGATGAAGTTCAAAGTTTTTATACAAGCACCAAGTATGAGCAAAATAACGATATCGTTCTAGGCGAACCAGTTAATCTGGATGACTCTCAAATTGTCGATGTCTTTATTTGGAAAACACTTCGTTCAGGTACGGCCAATGATAACTTAGTTGTCAGTGCAAATATGGCAAACCTTGATGAAGGCGATGCCACGGTCAGAGTCAATGTAAGGCTTAAAGGTTATGAGCTCGATGTGGGTGACACTGATTATGAGCATCACCTTGAGCTGCATATCAATACAGTGAAAGCGGCTGAAGCCTACTTTAGCTCGCGCGACTTTCAAACTCTAAGCTTTGATGTTCCGATGTCTTTCTTTAGCGCCGGATCAAATGATATTAAACTCTTTGTTCCGGGTACAAATGCTGCTCCTCTCGGTCAACGCGATATTATTCATATCGATTCGATTGAGACGCAGTACTACGCCTTCCCTATCGCTTCAAGCGACACGGCCTCCATTAACCGCGCCCAGGCCAATGCCCTTGTGAGTGGTTATACATTCAGCACCAATGCCGTATCTATTTTTGATACGAGCGATGAATTTAGTGTCGGCGAAATCAACAATGCAACGATCAACCCAGTTGCTGCTAATTATGATGTCTACTTCATAGCGACTGACGATGATGCAAGTGAGCTTCTTAGAGATTATATTATTACCACATCAGCGCAATTTAAGACTGTCTCGAGCCTGGCTCTTTCCACGGGTTATCAATCATCGCTCAAAGATAACTCGCGTCAGGCACAAATGCTGATCATTGGTCACAAAAACCTTCTCTACGCCGCTCAGGCACTAAAAGATCGAAGAGACCAGCAAGGTATTCAAACCACTCTTGTGAGTCTTGAGCAGATTTATTCAGAGTTTTCAAATGACCAAAGAAGTCCAAAGGCGATCAAAGACTTCCTCACTTATGTCTCAAGTAATTGGGCCGCTCCAAAGCTTAAGTATGTCTTCTTCTTGGGTGATGCTAACTATGATCAACTCGATCATTTTGGCTACGGCACTCAAGCGGCCGATTTCCCGATGCCAATTCTTGGCGGACGCTTTATCGGTTATGCCACTGATAATTATTTTGTGAGTTCAACTTCAAGCTACTTACCAAACCTAAGTGCGGGTCGTTTACCAACCAATAATCCGACCGAAGTTGCCAGCTATATTGAGAAAATTATCGCTTATGAAGATGGTACTTCAACTCCTAAAGCTAAGGCATTGGGAGCAAGCTTTATTGCCGGCGAAGAACTCTATGTGAACGGTGATGGCTTTAGTGATCGTATTGATGAGCTTAGTAAAATCCCATCAAGACTTGCCAGTGATGTTATTGATCACAAAGTTCTGGGTAGTCACGCTGCCACTAAGAGCGCAGTACTTGATCGCTTTAATACAGATGCACCACTGCTTATGACTTATATGGGTCACGGTGCACCGAATCTTTGGGGATCATTAAGCTTCCTACAAAATAGTGATTTTGATGCTCTCCAAAACCAAGAGCTCCCCATTGTCATGTCACTAAACTGTGAAAACACAATGTTCTACGATCCAGATCGCTCCAATAGCTTTAAAACTGTTGGTGAGAGCTTAGTGCTTAACCCTGATGGTGGAGCTATTAGCTTTATTGGCTCATCGACTCAAACAACTCCTGTGGCGCAGATGTATTATGCCAATGCTTTCCTACAGGCGCTAAACAAGAAAATTAATAATCCGTACACTAGAACTTCTGTGGGCGAAATTTTCAATGAAGCTAAAATCGCCATTGGTAGCGATGTTTATTCCGCCGATGTGGTTAAAAGTATGATGCTGTTTGGCGACCCTTCAGTCTCCCTACCAAAAGAAATCTTTGCTGCCGCTCCTGTGGCCGCTCCGGTTGAGGGCAAGAAGAAAGGCTTTGGCTGTAGCGCAGGTGCTTCTGATGGCACGACGAATATCCCATGGTACGAAGGTGTACTAGAGATGCTACTGCTACTTGCTATGATCTTTGGACTTAGACGCTTTAAAAAGGTATAATACATTATGAGCAATACAGACGATAAAAACAAAGACAAGAAAGAATACGTAAAGCCTGAGATTGAATCAGAAGAGCTGATGGCATTTGCAGCAGTCTGCAATGGCAACCCAGTTGGCGGCAGAAAGGCGTCCGTAGCCGATCCCGACAATTGTCGCTCAAACCGCCTAAACTCATAGTTAAGTATGCTTGGTCCTCAAAACGCTGAGCTTATCGCGCTCAAGAAAGAGGCCATTCAAGCAGTCTTGCCTCTCGAAACTAGCTCTAGTATTTCCTTCAAATATCACGACATTCCGATAGAGTTTTCCAGTCCTGATCAAGAACTCTTGAATTCAATTCGGCGCACTTTACCTGAGTCTTGGTTTTCAATAAACGCTCAAGTTTCGCCCGTCTATAAAGTCTCTC
Organism: Halobacteriovorax sp.; assembly: GCA_002716825.1. GTDB lineage: Bacteria > Bdellovibrionota > Bacteriovoracia > Bacteriovoracales > Bacteriovoracaceae > UBA4207. The sequence continues at coordinate 6,812 of PBCC01000062.1, forward strand.
ACTACCCCCTAGAGGCCATTGGTCTCAAAGAGGAAGTGTTTGAGGATGAAGCTGATTCGGAGTGCTATATAGAGCATTTGGGAGGGCGAGAGCTTGCCTTCCATAGGGACTTTGTCGCACTTAAGGAAGAAGACCATGTGAAGGCCATTTTTACTTCAAGAGTAGATGATGGTTTTTATAATTTTGTTCGCTGGCTTATATCTCGCGATCTTCTGATCGCTCAAAAAGTTGTGTTGCATAGTAGTGTCATCTTAGGTCACGACCAAAAAGCTTACGTCTTTTTAGGTCCTAGTGGCGCCGGAAAAACAACCACCTGTCATAATGCTGAAGATCGATTAGTCCTTGGTGATGATATGAATATTCTCTTACTGCAAGATGATAAGATCCTGGCTCAGGCAGGAGCGATCGGCGGCAAGTTTTCACCACAAGTCCCGATTGATCAAAAGTATGAAGTGGCCGGCCTATATTGGTTAACTCAAAGCCAGAAGCTTGAACTGACACCTCTTACTTCCGCAAAAGCGGCGCAAGTTCTCCTCGTTTCATTGGCCAATATGTTTTGGCCAAGCGCGAGGCAGCAAGATAAGCAGCTCGCTTTAGACTTTGTGACTCAAATTGTTTCGAATTCAAAGTTCTTTGAACTCAAGCTTAAAAATGATAGTTCGTTTTGGAAATTGATTGAGTTAAGGGCATGAAAATTACTATTAGTGGCAATAGTATGTACCCTTTCCTAAAAAATAACGATGAAGTTACAGTCGATCAAACCTATACCCTACAAATTGGCAGAATCTACGTTTTCCTAGATGAGGACAAGAAACTCATCTGTCACCGTTTGATTGGTGAGCATACTTTCAAAGGTGATAACTCTCTATTGAGCGAACGGGTTGAGAGAGAGAAAATCATCGGCATGGTGAGTGCTCGTAATGACAAGCTTATCAATTACAAAACGGCGAAAGCTTTGACCTACTTATCAAAGCTTAATTCTAAGGCACATTGGGGCGTAACGAGACGAATGGCGCGTGCTCTTCTTTTAATTGTGGCGTCTTAGCCAGCCCAAACTATACTGAAGGTTAAGTTTCCAGGAGTCTTTGAACATATTCTTTAGGAATAAGTACTTTAGAGATCGTTGGTGATTGGAGGCTAAGAACTCTTCATCAATCAGGAACTGAAAACGTCCAAGATAGCTCGGTGCTATTTTATCCCAATGCTGATTGATAGCGCCTAGGCTATAGCAAAGTGATTGATAGACACCCCACTGTCTGGCGATTGAATCAACCAGCTTCCAATCAATAGTAGACTTGTTGGCCTCAATAAATAGGGCAATATCAACAAACCAATAAAGCTTTAGCATTGTATGCTGGAAGCAGTAATGTGCGATCAGGTGGACGAGCTGATACTCAGTCGATAATTTTTGATAGAACTCAAAACATTTCGTAGTCTTCACAGCAAATTTTTCTTGATGAAAGAAAAGCTTGGTATGCAGCTCTATTGTTAGCTGAATACCGTTAAATTCTCCGTGAAGTTCGACTTTGTGGCGATCGCCAAACCAAACACTTTTATCCGATGGCCGAAGACCTACACTTTCAAAAAAAGCGAGAAGCTTTGAGAGATTGGAGGCATCAACCAGCAGATCAATGTCGCTCATAAAACGTGAGCCTGGTGAGTCCTTATAGACATCAGACAAAAGCGCACAACCTTTGAGTAGCGTGATGGATGCATCAATCTGTGACAGCTCGCTGCCGTAGTGTGATAAGAAGCTTAAATAGCCTTGATTTTGCTGCCACTGCTTTAAAAATTGAGTCTTGGCCGCTCCCAGCCCGACAGACTCCCGAAGCTGTGGACACTCGTAGGCGTAGCCTAAAAGTCCATTTTGCAGCAAGACACTTTCGCGCTCTAAAGGCGTCAATGCATCAAGATATCTAAACAAATTGGTCGAATGGGTCATTTATGCATTATAATACGTTTGTATGAATCCTAAAGTTAAAAGCGATATTTCTTGGCAACGTATAGGTACAGAGGTCCTTATTATGGATACAACGTACTTAAAGCAAGCTCATAGCCTTAATTCAACCGCAGCGCTTGTGTGGCAACATCTCAATGGTAAGAATAGTCCAAAGCAACTCGCGTCTATTTTATCTGAAGAGTTTGAAATCGATGAAAGCAGCGCACTTAATGATGTAGAAGCACTGCTTGAGCGTTTTCGTAAGCTTCAACTGATTGAGGGCTAGCTTGTGCACGATCTAAAGCCAAGCTCCTCTCTTGTCGCCAACCTTATCGCTAAGGCCCACTCCAATCATCAACCACTTTTTCCTACCTTAGAAATTACTCAAATTTGTAATTTGGCCTGTAAGCACTGTTACAACTTTGATCGCACAAAACAGGCTACACCCAATAATCAACAAGAACATATGAGTTCGGCGCAAATTGAAAATGCTATTGAGCAGTTGCGAGATCTTGGCGCTCTATGGATTAATTTATCGGGCGGTGAGCCACTCACTCACCCAGATATTCTTCGCTTCGTTAACAAAGCCTCTGAGTGCCATCTTATCCCGCGACTAAAAACGAATGGTTTGCTATTTGATGAAGCCATGGCCGAGCGTTTAAAACGCGCCGGACTTAAAGGTTTAGATGTTAGTATTTACGGTGCAAGTGAAGAGACTTATGAAAAATTCACAAAGAGACCTGGAAAAGAGAAAGCTTTTAATGCCCTAAAGATAGCTAAAGAGAAAGGTTTTGATATCAGTGCCAGTATTATTATCCATAAACTCAATCTGAGTGAACTGAGTCAAATGATTTCACAATGTCAAAAACTTGGAGTGAAATTTCAGCTCTCAGATGAGATTACCGAGCGATATGATAAGTCTCCCGGAGCAAGAGACTATGAGATCGATGGCAACGATATGAAGATGTTGCTTTCAAGCGAACATGGGCAACTTTTCAAGTATAAAAATCATGAACAGGGCCTCCAATGCAGCTGCGCAAAGACTGTGATAGGAATTGGCTTTGATGGTTCGGTCTATCCATGTATTGGTGCCCCCATCTTAGCTGGCAATATTAAAGAACAGGCACTTGCAGAGATTTGGAAAAACTCTCCCGTTTTTTCAAAAATTAGAAACTTAAGAAAAGAAGATTTTAAAAGCTGTAATACATGTGATTTTATTGATCATTGCAATCGCAGTTCAGGTGGAATCTACGCTAACACAGGTGACTACTGCGGCTGTGATAGCAAAACTCTAGAATTTTCACGTATCAGATCGATGCTCTCTAATAATCAAAGCTAAATCTATTATTGTCCTTGCGATACTCTGCAAGTGATACTTTAAAGCAAAGGACAGCAATAACTGCGCTCGCCATTGTCCATATTAGGATGGGCCATGAAGCCACTAGCAGCTGTTCAAATTCTGAGTGAGCGAGAAAGCTTCTTATCGGAAGTAGCACCACTGAAAACGGATTATGAAACGAGAGTCCCTGCAAATAGCTAGGCAAGAAACTAATAGGAAAAAAGACACCCGATAAAAAGGAAAAAACATTGGTAAGAGTTGTCCCCACTGCCCCGCCTCGACCGAAATACAAAATAAGCGATAAACTGATAAACCCAAGACAAATAAAAAGTGGCAACGCAAGTAACGGATAAAAAATGAGGACTGCCATTTTTGATAATGACAAAGATAAACCAAAAATCGCATAGGCCAGTGTGAGCTGTAGTATTACCATGCTCAGATCTCTTGCAAGAGTTGAGATGAGTTGCAATGAAATCGTTTTTACGGTTGAAACTTTTGAAGAGAGGAGATAATCAAAGATACCTTTTGTTTTCCAAGATCTTATCAAGTGGGTCGAGTTATAGAGAGAACTACTTATAACCAGAAGTGAAAGTTCACCGACCAGTATATACTCGAAGTAGCCACTTTCAGAGTCAAAGAAAGACTTAGCAAATGCCTTAGAAGTAAAATAATAGATAAGAAGCGAAAAGAAAGTTGAAAGTAGCAGCGAAATATAACTTGCAGCCCTAGGAAAACTTACTCGAAGATTATTAACAAAAAGTGACATCAACAAACTAGCCAGCATTTAACGCTCCAAACTCCAGATGCTTAAAGCCATTTTTTTTCCAGACTTCTTGAAGATGTGACATTAAAAGTACGGCACCTTTATATTGAGAGAGAGTTGAGGCGATATAAAGGCGCGATTGTTCATCAAGGTGAGCTAAAGGTTCATCGAGGATGAGAAGATCAGGGTGATGTAGAACACTTCTTATAAAGTTTAGCTTTTGCCGCATTCCGCTTGAGAATGACTTAAATCTCGATTCTAAAATCTCATCGTTTAAAAGGCTTGAGTGTTGTTCAATCGACTGCTCAACCTCACGAATCCCCACATGATTAAATTTTGCGAACGTGTGAAGGTTCTCTCGACCCGTAAGCTCTGGGAAAAAGCTTTCACTTTGTGCTGGCATCCATCCGATCGATTGCTTGCAATGCACTTGACCAGCGGTTTGTGACAATACTCCAACCAGAATTTTTGCCAGCGTACTTTTACCGCAGCCGTTTGGTCCACTGATAAGTACTTTATCTGTTTCACTTAACTCTAGCGAAAGGTTATGAATAACTTGATGAACACCAAAAGACTTTGAGAGATTATGGACACTAAGCATCGACGATCTCATTTAACTGAGTCTTCACTGTATTTTTTAAAGACTTTACGAACTGTGTTGCCTGAGCAACTTTCTGATCTCGATTCTCCCCTTTCCATGCCTGCTCAATTGCTTTTAGGAACATCGCTTCATGTCCGGGTAAGTAGGTCCAAGCGCGATCTGGTGTAACCAGCTCTGCCGCCCCGCCAAGACCGGTTGAAACCACCGGAACACCGGCTTCCATCGCTTCAATGATCACCCTGCCAAAAGGCTCTGGTCTTAAAGATGAATGTATAAGTAAATCAATCGAGGTGAAGATCTCTTGTGGTCTTACTAGACCTTCAAAACTAATCTGTATTTTGCTTAATTTCTTAGTAAGCTGCTGAAGTTCAGCTTTATAATTAAGATGCGAACTCGAAGTATGATAGATCTCACCACCATAAATCTTAATCGTACGAACACCTAAGTTGACTAGCTTTGCCTCATTTCGAGCCGCCATCACTAAGACATCGTGAATTCCTTTCCAAGGTGTGAGCATGGCCACCAGACCAATTGTTCCATCAAACTCTCTAGGACCATCTTTAGTGATGGTTGCCGGGGAATTGTACAAAACTTGGCATTTAAATTTAGGCCAATAGAAAGTGAAATGCTCTTTGACTGAGAATGAATTGGCAATAAAGCGTAAATTCAGGTCTTGGAGTTTTGAAAGTAGAATTTTCAAAAACTTATTGTCTGGAAAATAATCGCGCAAGTGCCAAAAGACTCTGCCTTCATGCTTCTTGGTGGCTAAGTAATATGAAAAAAGAGCTCCGACTTTATTGCCATTAAGCCAAATCAAGTCTTCGCGTCTAAAGCTTAACTTTCTAAGGTAAAACAAGCTCAACGCAAAAGAAATAAGGACTCGCACGATTGAAAAATAACTGCCCCTAGACACTTCGTAGTAGTCTCGTCCAATTTTAAAAGAGTGAGTTTTCACTCCTGGAATTGTTTCGTCTAAATATTTTTTCAGTTCCATCGAATCGGAGACATTGGGAATCCATGCTTCAATTTTATAGGAGCTGGCCTGTGACCTAAGAGTGGCCACCAGACTGCGCTCAGCTCCACCGATTTGATCTGTGTTGAAGATGGCCTGAATTCTCACTGCACCACCTCAGCGATGAACGGGGCGTAGTCGTGGTGAGAATGGTTCTGCATAACGTGATCATAGGCATTTCTTGAATAGTCTTGATAATGCGCTAGTAACAAACTCCAGACTCTATGAACTTCTAGGTCACTAAGGTCGCGCAAGACCAAGCCAGTAAGCTCATGATGGATCGATTCAGGTAGACCACCACTTTCAAGGCCTAGACTTGGAACACCGTACTTGGCTGCCTCAAGCGGCGTGAGACCAAAGCCTTCTATATTTCCCTTTTTCACATGATCAAGAGAGAAGATTAAATTCAGATGAGATAATTTGTAGATCGACTCACGTTCTTGATCGCTGTAGCCTTTTGAGATGACTCTAACTTTATGACTGGTGTGGTTCGTTTGTCCGCAATAGAGTGTAACTTTCTTGCCAGAAACTTGTGCTAAATCTTCTGCGAATTTGATTGTCCCTTGAATATTTTTATGGGGAACATCGCGAGCGAAGCAGCAAAGTATAATTTCATCACCTGAAATGTTTTTTTCAATATACTCTGCACCAGTAAGATCAATTCGGTTATGAAAGACTACATCGCGAGTAACATCGAGTTGGTAACCATATTTACAAGCAAGATCGAGTGCGAACTGAGAAATAAAAATATTTTTTTTCGCTAATTCGAGTTTTCTAAAATACCTTTGATGATTGAGCTTCTTAAAAAAACGTTTCACTATATTTTTTGAGTAAGGCAGTAGCTCTGCAGCGTGGATAAAGTTAATCGAACTTCGACACTCCTCATCCGTCATAAACATAATTGGCCAAGAATGAATGTGAATCTTATTTGATCCATTGATATTTTTGAGTTGATGGGCCTTATTCCAGATCATGAGATTAACATTCATGCCAGCGCTCTCTAGTGCATTCACAAGAGTGGCGGAGAACGTTGATAATCCTCCTAAGCGATTAGGCGGATAATCAGGAGTTGTGATTACAATTTCTTTTCCTGTTTTCATCACTTCTTCAAGACGTTAGAATAAGTTCTATTATAACGCTTAAGTCCTCGAGATCATAGGAGAGAACCCATGCCTAGTGCTTCGCCTTCATCTACCATCGTTTCGGCCGCACTAGCTTCTCAGGGAGACTCTGATCAATTCATTTATCTGAGTCTCCTAGATGTGATGAAAACAACACTACCCTCTTGCTCAAGTATTCTTGATGTTGGAATGGGCCAAGGCAAGTTCTTACAGCTTTTAAAAAGCCACTACCCTAGTATTGAGCTTCACGGTGCAGATGCAGCTGATTATGAATCTTTGACCACATCTGAAGTCACCAGGCATATCCAAGACTTCAACCAAGACATCGACTTAGGACTGCAATTTGATGTGGTCACGTCGATTGAAGTGATCGAACACCTTCGTGACCCAAGACATTTTATGACTCAGCTCTCTAACCTTACAAAGGCCAATGGAACGATTGTGCTCACCACTCCAAATAATGAAAGCTATAATTCACTCCTCTCATTTTTCAAACGTGGCTATTTTAGCGCTTTCTCACCAAGAGATTATCCTGCTCACATTACTCCGATAACTGAATATCAATTACGTCAGATTGTATCCGAGCATAGTGAACTTGAGGTTTTGGCCGTTCACTATTTCAAAAACGGACGTATACCAGGCACAAGGTTTAAATGGCGCTCGATCTTTCCATTTCTAAAGGGAAAGCGCTTTGCCGATAATTTCGCGATTATAATTAAAAAGAAAGCTTAAGCAGCTTGAGTGTCGTCATCTTGTGTATCAGTTGAGATATCAAAGCTAATTTCATCCATCATATCAGCTTGAATTACAATGACATTCTTTTGTTCGATGGCATCCATAACGTAATGAAGTGGTGTGGTTCCGGACTTTCTTTTACTCCAAAGCTTAAAGCAAACACTCGATTGAAAGAAAATATAACTAGCGCAACCGATCCAGAAAGCCTCAATCGGATGACCCTGAAAAGACATATAAATAAGGCTCGACTGAATGAACATATGGACTAAGGCAATGATGCTGGCCGAACTTTGTGCACTTAGTTTGTAATTTAAATGAAGAATATGGTGAAGATGCAGTTTATCTCCTGCAAAGGGAGAGCGCCCGGCCCAAAGCCTTCTTAGAAAGCTAACACCCAACTCAATCACTGGTAATAAAAGACCAAAAGAAGCCAGATGGGCAATCTGCCACGTACTAAAATTGGTAGTTTCAATCAATGAGTTATAGCTCACGAAAGACATAAACATCATACTTAAGCCGATGATGCCCCCACCTATCTCGCCAATATGGATTTTTGAAGGAGTGCGGTTAAAAAACCAAAAAGCAATCATAGGGGCCATGAACAATGTTGAGATCGTTTGCAGCGACTCGATATTATAAGCCTGACCTAAAACGAAATAGCTGAGATAACTGACAAGTGAAGTCTTCACCGAAATAGTATCAACACCATCGATAAGATTTGATCCGTTAAAAACGGCAAAGCCCATAATAAAAAAGAAATTAAAGAAGATCATCGACATGGAGTCTTTGAGATAGAAACCGCAAAAATTGGCAAAAATATACGAAGCAATAAACTGGCCGGTTAATTTTGCAAAAGGTCTAATCTCTTTTCGATCATCGAGATAACCAAGGCCAACTAAAATAGCCCCCGATACTCCCCAGGTGAATAAGTGATAATAGGACAGCTTGTCGGCCAAACTTAAACCGATCATTCCAAGCGTCGTCGCTGTATAGATGACCAAACCGCCAAGTAAGATTGCTCCACTGGAGGACTTACGAGCTGGGGTAATAACCCATTTGGCCAAGCCGCGCTTTTTGGCAAAAAGCATGGCGGAGAAACCACTAAGGGCCAAGGTGAATGTAATGAGTGCAGCAACTGCCATTACTTCCATAACAACTATTATCTATTAGTTTTAAATTATTCGTTAGCTGGAATGATCGTCCTATTCTAGGCTTTTCCCAGTAATTTCGAGGTAATAGAGCTCTATTTGTGACGCTATTTTGGTAGAATTATACACATTTAAGACTCTTTCACGGGCCAGACTAACCCGCTCAGAATTATCCAGTGTAATGGCGGTTCTAAGCTTCTGGCACAAAGACTCAATCGCCTCATCCATGTCAGCACATGAATCGAAGCTAAAGCCCGTTTCACCGTCGATAAGGATCTCTTGGATGCCACCTTGATTACTGCCAATCACCAAAGTTTGGGCCAGCATTGCCTCCCCTACGACAAGCCCAAAAGGTTCCGGCTTTCTAGAGCAATGGATGAAAATATCACTGGCATGTAAAAGCTCAGGCAAATCGTTACTAAAAGGAAGAAACATAATCGAATCCCCTAGTGCCATTTTTTTTACAAGCTCGTGCAATGTAAACTCATACTCGCGATCACTTTCTCTACCTGCACTTCCAATGATGATTAATTTCGAGTTTAGCCATTCATCGGGATCTTCTAGTCTTAAATTTGCCAGGGCATGGATTGCGATCTCATAACCTTTCCACGAACAAATTCGTCCAGCACAAATGAGTAAGCGTTGTTCGGGGTTATCGAGAAACTTAGAGCGAATCATTGCCTTGTTATCATCGTGAAGCTGAGGAATTTCGATGATTGGATTAACAATTTTTTCTTTACTCGAATTAATTGGTAGCAATGATTCTTGATGATACTCATCTTTCGTGAAAGTCGAGTTGTAGAGAATAAGCCTCTCAAAGGGAAAAAGGCTTGCGAGTTTGTCTAAGACGCCACCGATTGGGCCGTGTTGAAACCAAACAAATGGAGTTCTAGTCACGATGAGCGCAGGAAGACAAAGCAGCTTTGCCCATGGCATTGCGATATGGGCAAGTACGATCTTGTGCTTAGTGATAAACCCAATCAAATGAAAGAATAAGCGAAGCCAAGACAGAGGGTTCGCCATTCTGACCTTGAAGGGAATTAAGAATACATACTCATAGTCTTCAGCGATCTTGCGATAAAACGGTCCATCACTAAAGAATAGTAATATAGGTCGGTATTGATCATTCGCCAGATGCTGACGTATTAAACTATGGGTGAACTTCTCTACCCCACCTTGGTAACCTACGTTTATAATATAAAGTATATTATGCATCTTACTCACTAATCCCAATGCCGGAGCACAATGTGCAGAAACTTTTTTCGATTATCGTTGCAACACATAATCGACCAAAACTTCTAGAGAATCTCATTCAGGCCATCGCCGGGCAAAGATTGGCATGGCAAGAATTTGAACTCATTATTATTCCATCTCCCCATGATACCTCAGCTTCGCTCTTGCATGAAATGAGTGAAAAATACCCTTGGCTTAGGTCAGAATTTCCTAAGAATGATCCCTATTTGGGTAAAAGTGCTTCATACAAGCGCAACTACGGCGCAAAGTTGGCAGTTGGGCAGTGGCTCGCTTTTACTGACGATGATTGCACACCCGATGAGAATTGGCTGATGGTTGCCAAGGCCAGGATTGACTCAGATGAAGAATTTCAAGCGATTGAAGGGCACGTTAATATTCCTTACGAAGGTCCAGAAACATTGACTCTTAAAGGGATGAAAAGGCTTCAGCGCCAAGGTGGATATCAAACCTGTAATATGTTTTATAAAAGAGAAGAATTTGTAAAAGTGAAAGGCTTTGATCTGGCATTTCCCTACTATTTAGAAGATACCGATATGGCCTGGACTTTTCTAGAGGCCGGCTACAAAATCATCTATGAACCAAAAGCAATTGTCTCCCATCCTCCCTTAGAGGCTGATCCATGGAAGCTCATCACCATGGCCAGTAAAAGTGGTCAGCATCTACGCTTACGCTCCAAGCACAGAGAAAATTACGATGCCTATGGCATGACACCAATGCGAAAATCTCAGGTGCTCTATTTTGCTTTAGGACTAAGCCTTATCATCTCGGCTTTTGTGAATCTTACCATTTTTACAACTCTACTCGTTGTCATGCTTTCAATCGTGACAGCTCATATGATCAAAATGTACTGGGGACTTTCTTTTACAGTTAAAGAGCTCGTCTTAGTGGCATTACTGACACCACTGGTGCCGTGGGTATGTGTTTATCAAATTGTTTGCACGATGGTGGGGCCAAAGGAGTTTTGGAAAAACCCTACCAAAGTTTCAATTTTTTAAAACACTCCAGCCTTTTGCGTTGAGTGCTTTCATAGGTATCGTATCATTTTTTATCGCAAGATAATTGACCGGTTCCCAGACTCGCCCTTCCTGCTTAGTCAGTGGATCTTTTAGTTTGGGACCAAAGAAGGATCTCTCGATTCTAAAGATTTCAAAGCCATGTTCTTGTAGGAATTTGAAACTCTCTGCACGACTTGGATGAGAAAACTCTTCGAAGAAAACTGCATTAATAGAGCCTGCCACAAAAAGATCACTCGCCCCTTTTAGAACCGAGAACTCATGTCCTTCTGTATCAATTTTAAGAATATACTTTTTATCATGGCCTAAGATGTGATCGAGTCTCTTTACATCAACGACAATTTTAGAGTGTTTTCCCTCAGGTTTTTCAAGAGAAGCAACGCCTTCGTTTAGTGCAAAGTCTTGTGGAATATACAACTCCATCTGTGAATCACTAGTACTAAGTCCTAGGTTGTAGCCTTTAAATCTTGCAGATGATTTTTGAAGATTAATATTATGCGTGAGCATTTCGAAGATCTTAGGGTGAGGCTCAAAAGAATGAATTGTTCCTTTAAACTTGGAATTTCGAAGAGCAACTAAGCTGAAGTAGCCAATATTTGCACCAATATCCACAAACTCATCGCAGTACTCGAGAAGCCTGGACATAAATTCACTTGTCGCGAGTTCATACAAGCCAAGATGATCAATAGATTTACCAACAACTTCACCAGGATTAAACTGGATGGGTGCTCCCCACGGCAGCATACAAGTACTGAGTTGACCTGGGCGGGACTTATTAAATAAGCGCTTAATTAATTGCTTTGGTCTTAGGACATATTCAGGTTTATTAAATTTATAAAAAGGTAGCATTGTTATCCACTATTTTCTAAGACGCTTAATTCGATCAAGCCACATTTGTTTTTCGCGTTGATTAAACAAGAATAGAAACGATAGCACTGCTAGGCCAATCAGGTTGAGACAGAAAATTGTTCCGACGGCTAACCAGCTCTGCTCCACTGTATAAAATTTTGAAAGGGACAAAAATAGAGCTGCAAGTCCAAAGGCCGGAATTAATTTTTTAAGCAGCGAAACTGCATTTAAGCTGTAGTGACTATTAAAGAGCTTTACCTTCCAAATCATCAAACCTAGCAAGGCCAAGCTACTGGCGAGGATTGGTCCAGTTAGACCCCAATACTTGGTTAGGATCAATGTCATGATAATATTACAAATGCCGCTTATGACATAAGGTCTGACTTGCTGCTCAAGATGTCCAGTTCCGGCCAATATATGGCGCCAAAAGACATTCATGGCATTGGTCCAAATAAAGATGGCTAAAATCAAGCCGAAGACAAAATCCAGCGCATTACTAGGTCCCATCCACACGCTTACGAATTCTTGATTCACAATAATCATGGGAACTAAGAGAATGATTGAGAAGATGGTTAATAGCTTATTGGCCTGGAGGAAGTTCTCAAGAAAGTCCTCTGTTCTGCCTTCATGCCATAAATCAACAAGTGATGCCCATATTGAAACACCGGCGCCTTGGATTTTTTGTAAAAATAAATTTCCTAGTCTTTGTGAAACGAAGAAAGGAACAACTTCCTTCGCTGAATAAAACATCGTTACAATGGCACTATCGGCCAAGAGTCCTACATTCATTGAGCTTACAACGAAGAAGTTGTGGCGCCCTTGGCCCCAAATATCCCACTCTACCACTTCATTGCGTCTTGGAGACCAGAGACTAAGACCAAAATCTTTGGTGCCCAGATAAATCATGCTCACATAGAAAAAAGCGACTGAAGAAAATAGCGCCAACGCTTGGCCAATAAGATTGAAGTTAAAGTAAGCCAGAGTAATCGCAAGTAGATTGAGAATAAACATCTGGGCAGTTGAAGCGAAATTCACCGTGCTGGTTTTTTGCGAAGCCTCAAGATAGCTGCGATAGACTCCAAAAGGTATAAAGAGATAGGTTGCGGCCATGATCCAAAAAGCCCAATTAAAAGAGCTCGACACGTTCTCAGAAGCAATAAAGGACAAGAGGAAATAGATGATGAGCGCAGCCAGTAAATAAAGCGGCAAAATTCTTAGGTAGACGCCAAAGATAGTCTGCAGCAGGCTCTTGCTCTTTGACTTATCTCTAACACTTTTACTAAGCAGAACCAGAATTCCGCCACCAATTCCAAATTCGGCCAAGCCGATAAATGTGATCCAATCCGATAATAAACGATAGAGGCCAAAGTTTTCATCACCAATATGTTTGACAATAATCGGCGTAGCGATAAAACCAATGAGGGAGACGAAAATAATCTTAAGAAAAGAAGTTGAGACGTTTAGAAGAGAATGGCTAAAGCGCGACTTTTGCAAAGTCTGCCTTAACGATTCTTATTAATTTGCTCGTACAGAAGCCATGTACTTAAGACCGATACGGCCACTGTTACGAGAGTTGTGTAGAAAACTCTATCTTCGCGAGACGTATCGCGTTCAACGAAGATCGTATCGCCTGGCTGAAGTTGCTCAAGATAAGCGAGCTTATCCCCACCGTCAGACAAGTTGAATTCTTTAACTTTGACGTTATCGTCTGTTTGACGAATGAGCTTGATATTATCAAGTCTAGAAAGACTGCTGGCACCACCGGCCATGGACAGTCCTGAAATAAGATTCGTTTCAACTGGAATGAAATGCAACCCCGAACGATTGATCTCTCCCCAGAAGTTTACAGGAACTAGAACTTTCCCTTTTGTGGACTGGTTGTAATAAACCGCTCCAGGATATTTCGGCAAATTGGTGAGCTCAGATGGTAAGACTATTTGTCTTATGTTTACATCATTGGCAGATGCACCTTTTTTATTCGACTTTGCGTAGACCGAGGTCGAGCTCATCAAAAGAGTAAATGAAAGAGAAAAAGCGATAGTGCGATGAATTAGTTTTTGCATTTTCCTAATATATCCTTATGCTTAAATAAATGACAACTGCTAAGCCTAAAATCCCTATGAATCGAATCGACGTTGTGAGCTTAGTCATCTATGTCGTCCATATTATCCTCAATTTATACGAGTCGCCCTTTCTAAAGCACTTTTATGTGCTTTCCATCTTTTTTTTCCTCTTCTGTGCCTTTAGAAAGCCTTGGTCTGAGCTCTTGGTTCCCACGTTGGTTTTTTTCTTCATCGAAGGCCAAGGTCGAGTTGTTGGCGAGTATCACGCTATTTTCCGTACCATCTTTGATGGCTATATTTTGATTATGATTCTCAGGCACACGGTCAAACGAAAGAGTATCTCACTACCCGATCACCTTCCGCTCTTTTTTAAGCTCATGATTATTGGCCACTTTGGCTGGTATTTTGTTCAGCTGTTCAATGTCGCTTCTGTCGGACCGCTTGGACCCATCTTTGCCACAAAGATTTATATTTTCCCAATCATTATGTTTTTTATGTTTTTGGAAAATCCCCTACCCAAAAATCTTGCTTTTGTAGCTAAAAAATCAAGCGCCGTTCTGCTCATCCTCATTCTTCAGCTTATCGTCGTGTTCTATCAGTTTAATATGGGTGATAGTTCCCTACTCAATATTTCACCGTATTACAGTCGCCCCATGCGAGGAGACGTATTTGCTGGTGAATTCTTTAGGCCGTTTGGCACTGGATTTGTTCCAGGCGCCATGTCGATTTACTTCGCTTTTAGTATCGGATTTTTCTATTTGAAAGATCTAGGTGGCAAGTTCAAGGGATTGATCAGAATCCTTGTCTCGGTAGGAATCTTGGCCGCCTGCTTTATTATGCAAGTTCGAGTTGGTTTGATTTTGAGCGGTATTATTATCTTTCTTTGCGCATTAATTGCGATGAATAGATCAAGACTCAGGTTGATTGGGTTTCCCGCCCTTATCGCTTTGGTGCTGTCCGTTCCAATTTTTGTCAGCAATCTAGAAGTTGTTCAAGAGTGGTTTCCTGAAGCCAACCTGACTTCATCTGTGATTCGAATTAAGAGCATCACCTCAGTCGAAGATCTTACCGCTCAACGCGCCTCTGTTACCACATTTGTAGATACATTATGGGATCGGCTCTCAAAAGCACCGCTAGGACTAGGACCTGGACGAACTGGCGCCGCTAATAGCTCCTTTTTAGATGTGATCGTCAATGATCCGCGCTATGACCTGAGCTTTAGCTGGACGCTGGATAATCTTTATATTTCCCTCGCGATTGACCTTGGTATTGGCATGATTTTCTACACATTACTCATTATCGGGCTGCCACTCTATGTCCTGGCCCGCTATCTGAATCAGCTACGCCGTGGGAAGAATCATGATGACTCAGTCTTGATCGCATTGATATGTGTTTTCGCTAACTTAGTCACTTCATGGGGAGCGATCAGTATTCCTTACAATCCATCTTCATTCTTCTACTGGTTCTGGCTGGCTTATGCTATGAATCATCTCGATGCTAAAAATTCCTTTCATTCACGATATATTTGAATTCATCTCCAGCAATAGCGTGGGTCCGATACCTATGGATATTGTGGCCCATTTACTCGTCAGCACGTTGCTCTATATCGCCTTAACAAGGGTTTTACGCCTCAAGTTCTTAATAAGCTTTGCTATCATTTTAGGCTTGGCCCTGTTGAAGGAAGTGTATGATCTTCCAAGGCTATCGAGCACTCCTATTGAGCACTTCAAAGATATAGCTTTTTCAGTTCTTATTCCGGGATGCAGTGGTTTGTTTAGAGCTCGGGAACGTCGCCAAGAATCTCAACGTCTCTGAAGTTATTTTTGAAATCTTCGCGGTCAATAATTCGCTCATCGAATAAGTAGCGCACAAGTAAGCCGATGATCGAAAGAAAAAGCGATACAATAACGGCAAAAGGTACGATGGCGAGTAGTCCGTGACGCTTAAAATGGCGTTTTTCAAAAACAAAGTTATCAAATTTAATATCAGAGACGACAGTACCAACCACAAGCTTAAGCTGAAGTAGCTTACCTTCTAGAAGCTTCACATAATCGAGTGATGGACGATGCTCTTCAATCTGCGTTGAAAGGTCTTTGATCTCACTGACGACTTCAGCGCGTTTTTTGGCGATCTCATTAACTTGCATTTCGAGTTCGTTGATCTGATTAGATAGGACTTCAGATTGAAACTCGACGTAGTCTTTGTTTTTACCCTTCTCTGCTTTGAAGCCCTCAAAGTTAGCAACCGCTTTAGTTTTTTCAAGCTTGGAGATTTGATCATTAATTCGAGATAGCTCAGCTTTGATATCCGTTAAGATCTGTTGATCCTGACTAGTGGCAGAACTTGGCGCCTGATCAAGTGCAGTAATATCGGCCATCATCAGATCGCGACGAACCTTAAGAGCTTGATACTTTTCCCACTGGCGTTTTGAAGACTCATCAACATCGGAACTCAGAGTTTTCTTAGTGAGCTTTAACGAGATCTGTGTCTGAGATAACTCAATCTTTTTTGCATCAAGAGTCTCTTGATAGAGCTTGAGCTTTTCTTCA